>CAIKAA010000001.1 GCA_903825275.1 uncultured Fibrobacterota bacterium
CCATCGCCCGGTTGGAACAAGGCGACCTTCGCGCCCAAACCCGGTTGATTCCGTCGGATGAAATCGGCGCCATCACCCGGGCTTTGGATGGCTTGGGCCTGAGTTGGTCGGACCTGTTGCGCGACCTGCAGCGAGAAGCCCGCGACTTGGAACACAAGGCCACCGAACTGAATGACCAATCCGGTCTGCTATCCGAAAACTCCCATGGAATCGCCAAGGATGCCGAGCACATCGCCAAAACAGCGTCCCAGGCCCTCCAAACCATTCTGGACCAATTGAAGGGTCTTGGGCTCGTGGAACGAACTGCGGCCATCGCGCAAACGACCCTGGGCGGGATCGCGGTGAGCTCTTCCAAAATCATCGCAGCGGTGGATTCCAGCCGCAATTTGGCGAGCTTGGCTGCCGAAGGGTCCCTCCTTTCTGTCCACAAGGTCCGTTCCCTGGAAGGCCAGGTCGTAAAAATCGCCAAGGCCATGGAGCTGATCGAAGACATCACTTCCCAAACCCGCCTGTTGGCACTCAATGCCACCATCGAAGCCGCCCGAGCCGGGGAAGCCGGAAAAGGGTTCGGCGTGGTTGCCTCGGAAGTCAAGCAGCTTTCCCTGCAAGTGGATTTGAACTCCCGCGAAATCGCGACTCTGATCCAGGGGATCCAGGAAACCACAGCCCAAACGGCCCAATCGATCGAAGAGTTGGGACAGGGGATTGGCAAAGCGGTCGAATCCCTCATCAAGGTGGAAGAGGCGGTTCGCGACCAGGAGCATGTCGCGGTGGAAATGACCAAATCCATCGGAGATGTCGTCCAAGAAACCAAATCGGTCGGGGCGCGGATGCATTCCACCCAAGCTCTGTTCAACGACCTATCGGTGCGCGCAGACCTTGGCCGGGGTCACGGCCGCGACGTCGAAAGCGCCTCCGTCCGGCTTCACGACGGCGCCGAAGAACTTGCCCGCTTTGCCGGAAGAGTTTTGGCGCGATGCGCGGGGTTTCGAGTGGACGAACTGCGGGAATCGACGTCGCAAGACGAGACGTCCCCATCGCCCGCGTCAGACAAAATTTGACCGCCTTAGCGAACCCCGACGATCCGGTTTAAAACGGTGCCCTCACAGCGCAAACGAACCAGGAGCATTCCGGTTTCGCGCTCGACGCTCACAACGGACGAACCCCTACCCGTGCGCGTGAAGCGATGGCGGCCATCGAGGTTCCTGGCATCCAACGACCAATTTTTGTCCGGAGCAGCGGATACGTTCAGGCCATGCTGGGTCGAAGCGAAATCCATGGAGGAGATTTGGATGGTGCGGCGGGAAGTGGTGGGGTGCTTGAAGACTGGATTTTGGATTTGGCCCACCGGGTAGAGCGGGAAGTTCACGGATAGGGAAAGGTTCGATCCGGGCTGGTGTCGAGCGCAATAGAATATATCAAGAGCCACGGCCGAGTTGGGTGAATCGACAAAAGGATCGAATCGGAATTCCCCCGCCTCGGGGCCATGTTGGCCACCCAGATCGATCACCAATTGGCTATCCAGGAAGACCCAAGCGTCCCCACCCGCATTGATAGACAAGAGGCCGGATTGGACAATTTCTGCCGTAGCGGAAAAATGTTCGCAGAAGCCAAAATTGTGACCAATCACCCCTTTTTCATTGAACGAATTGGTCGTTCCTCCGGCCAGGGTCGAAAATGTATCGAGAGGGAAATAGGCATCGTTGGCGTACTGATACGTGTTTTTGTAAGGATTCCATTGGAGATTCACAGAAGTCCAAGTGGAAGCATTGAGGGCCACGCTTCCTTGGAAAAGCGGTTGGAACCAATGGTTCGGACCATTCAACGAATCGGTGCACTTGGCATTGATTGTAAAACTCCCTCCACAAAGATTGCCCCCACTCCACTGAACATTTCCATCGGGCGCCAACTTAGGTGCGACCATTCCTCGAACCGGACCGTTGGTGGATTCCGAAAACGGGAAGTAGGGCCCCGGCACCAGGAAGTCATAGGCGGTTCCCGTCAGCAAAATTGAACTTGGCTTGACAGGTTTTGTCGTGACCCAAACCGTATCGCCAAGCTGGAGGGTGGAAGGAACGATCACAGGTCTGGTGGTCGAATCACCGGAAGGCGACGAGAGCCAGACGCTGTCGGGGCGAACCCAAAGCGGAAGGGTGTATCCGACGCTGGGGTTCCAACTCCCCCGGAATCGTGAAGAATCATCCAAAACCACTTCGGCGGTTCGAGTGGACCATGGATTCTTCCAGGCCAACACCAGTTTTGGCGAGCCCGAAACGACGGTATCGCGATAACCCGGTGTGCCGCCCATGGAGGGATAAATGGTGTTTAGGGTCGGAAAGGGTGCAAGATGGTACGGGCCTCCCGCCGAATCGATCCGGCTGACAGTCCCGTCGGGATGTTCGACTTTGAAAACCACGCTGGGTGTTTCGCTCCCACCAGGCAGGCTCCACAGATTGGCTTCCATCCAACCGATTTTGGCAAGGGGCTTCATCCGTTGCTCATGGCCCTGC
This sequence comes from uncultured Fibrobacterota bacterium, assembly GCA_903825275.1. GTDB lineage: Bacteria > Fibrobacterota > Fibrobacteria > UBA5070 > UBA5070 > UBA5070. Next base: position 2,511 of record CAIKAA010000001.1, read on the forward strand.
CAAATCACACTCAACCGATTTCCAGAACTGGGGGCAAAAAGGTCGATCCGTCCCTTGTTTTCCAAGTACGGATTGTGATCCGAGCACAATGGTACACCCTGACGTGAGGAAAATTGGCCCAACCCCAGATACATCCACAGGGTATCCCCGACCAATGTGTCCAGACAATTGTCGATCAAGCTGGCATTCTGGGCATTCAACCCATTCATTTCCGAAATATCCATCCGCTCGACGCTAGGGGGCATTCCAGGCCCGTCCTTGTATGTGTACTTCATCATCAGGCGGAATCGACCTTCCCGGTACTGCGAGCGATCCCAAGAGGGAACCGACCACCAGCTCGTGATCGAGTTCATGGTTTGGGTGGTGTCGACAAAGGCGCCCCTGAGCGGAACCTTGGTCAGGTACAAGTTTTGGCCGCCCCCCGCAGTATAGTACCCGCTTGGATTCAAGGTTGAATATCCTGGGACCCAAACCGAGTCGGAGCTGATCAGCCCAATCCGAAAGGTGGTGGACTGATACCAATTGCCCAGCCACATCAAGGTTTTGGCCGAGGCGGATCCACCCAGGCAAGCCAGAAACGCCGTCCCGAGAATAAATCGGCGAAGGACAGAAGAGGGGCAACTTTTGTGGGAATGCTGGGGCATCAGAACAACCTCGGTATGGGTGCCTCAATTTTAATCACATATGCAGCTTCAGACCTCCCACTTTATCTGATTCAGTGATAGCCTTCTCAGCATCAACGCACTTAGCCCCAACTTAGTGGGTTTGCAAGACGGTCCGCAATCATAGGATCGTTTTCAAAGAGGGTCACGTCTGGTCCCATGCGGAGCGGGGAAGGGCTAAAACCACCCCACCCCTTCGGGGCACCCCTCCAAAGGAGGGGGATTTATCCCAGGGCCTGCGGCGCCAAACTCCCGAACTGCAGCTATTCCCTGTCAGCGGACACGTCAAAGTGATTCGGTCGCGGACACTTGAAAGTGCTCCACCCGGCGGTCATTGGGAAAGTTAGCCCTCTGTTGTTTCGATCCTCTATTTTCGGTCCATTCTGTAGGATTTGCCCTCGATTGCGATCAGTTCGGCCTGCTCGAGGAATCGGTCGAGGATAGCCGAGGTTGCTGCGTTGTCACCCAAGATCCTGCCCCAGTCTTCGACGGGTCGGTTGGTGACAATCA
>CAIKAA010000002.1 GCA_903825275.1 uncultured Fibrobacterota bacterium
CTGAAGGTTCTCTCCTCGATGCAATCCGTTCGGGCAAACTGTCCAGGGGTTGCTAAGTTCGTTGATCGGCTGTCCGCAGCCTGCGCCCAGGCATTCCCGAATTGATCGAATTCGTGCCTCGCCACCTCAATTAAATGGGCACTAAGTGTACAACGCAATGACGAACCACCATAGCTGGTCCAATGTTGCAGGAATGTACGCTCATTCTTTCCGCAGAATCCACCGCTTATTTAGAAGCGTTCATTTCCTTTAAAAAGCGAAATCATCTCGTGTTTTGACCTAAGGGGTGGACGCCTAAGGTGTCAACCCCTGGAGATCGTTCGCTCCGATTAGGGCAGCAGGAACGAGCTCGTTTCCGTCGATCCATCGGCGGCCCAGGCTTTGGCGAGGACGAAGCCGCTGTGAGACGTGCGCACCGAAAGCGACAAGGAAGGCCCGACGGCCCGTTCCAATAACCGGCCATCGGGCGTCACCAAATCCAACCGAATCAGTTTTTGGCCATTTTGATTCGCGGAAATGATCGGTGCGTGGTTGGTCCATTGGATTCGAGAGGCGCGACGAAGCGCGACTTGATGAACGCCCGACGACGAATTGCCATCCAATCTTGCGCTCCAGACGCCCACCAGATAGGCAAGCGGAGAGTTCCAATTGATGGCAATTTCATTGGACTCGTAGCAGGGCTGCTGGTCCAGAAAGCGCTTGGCCGCCTCGTTGGGATAGCCCTTGCAGCCGTCGCCTCCGGTTCCGCCTGCAGTGGAATTGGGGCCTCCGCTCAGGAACCCAGGAACAGGAGGGACCACTCCGTCGGCAAACGAAATGCGATGGTGCGGATTCATCACGGGCTTGCCGCCAAACCCGGTCACCAAGCAATATCCGGTGGCGTTGCGCCCCAACAGATAGTCCAGGGCTTCCAAGGATGCGTTGCGGTAACTCGTGTCTCCAGTGGTCATCCAAGCTTTCCACAAAAGGATCCCACTATTGGCGTATTCCGAAGTTCCTCCCCAATTCAAATCACCTTGGGGAAGGTGATAGCCGTTGGCCTTGCGCTCGTCGCGGGCCTTGGCGGCGTACTTGGTCAACCCCGAATCCAATTTGGGCCCTAACCCTGCAAGACTGCCTTTTAGGAGCGACTTGTTGGCCTGGAGAGACATCCAACCCAAGGTGGCGACATTTCCCCAACTGGGCCTGCCCCATCCGGTGGCGGGTGCGGGAATTTGGGTGGCCAAATTTGCCTTGGTGGCAAAGCTGTCGGCTCCGGTGGTCAAATACAGTTCGGAAGCGGCCCAAGATTGTTCGTCAGAGGCATTGCCATCGCCATATTCCCCGGTTCCAATGGCGGGGTTGCTCAAGGCGGCCTGGCTGTAATACTTGGCAGGATTGGCTCTTCCCCAACTCCAGGCGGCCAACGCAACCTTGAGGCAAGAGTCGGCAAATCCAGGTAGAGCAACCGAATCCTTGCGGAAAAGCCGAGCGGCATAGGCGGCATCGGCGGCCAAATCGAAGGTTGCCTGTGTGCTTTTTTGAACCACATAGCGGGTGGCGACATCTCCGGAAGGCATGAACTTGAAGTCGGAAAAGGCCGCCGTGGTGAGCTTGTGGTAAGCGCCACCGTCATAAGGGTCCTGCATGGTCAGCATCCAACGCAGGTTCCAAAGAATTTCATCGACCAGGTCGGAGCGAGGACCGCCGTGCGGGGCCACGTTCAGTTGAAGGGTGTCGAAATAGGAGGATGAGGTTTCGTAGAGGTGCAAAAGGGTCCAGGTGGAAATGCCCGAATTGACGACGTACTTGTTGAAGTCGCCGGCGTCGTACCAACCACCCGGGGACTTGATCTTGGTGCCGGCAGGACGCCCCGGACTGGCCGCCGAAGGATGCACCTCGACATCCATGTCTGGATGACCTGCCGCACGCGCCCAGGCCCCGGCATAAGGAGCCGAGGGGGCATAGGAGCTGCGGTTGTACCAGAAGGCTTTGATGCTGGCGCGGGCCAAAGCCTGGTAGGGATTGACCGAAAGTCGAATGGGATGGGAGATTTCGGTCCCGATTTGCAGGGTGTAGGTCCCTGGTTGATCGAAAGTGCTGAAATCGAAGACCTTGGCGTTGTCACCGGCTTGGTCCCAGGCCTGTTGCGCACCCAGGTGGGCCTGAAAGACCGGTTTTCCAGAGGAATCAAGCAGTGTCCCGGCGGTAGCTGCCGGATCGAGGGAAAGGGCGAATTTAGGTTGTCCCACGACATACCCGACTTGGTTCAGGCGAATTTTTTCCGAGCCCGCTCCCCAGGAAACTCCTGCAACCAGGCAAGCCAAAGCGATCAGTTTGTGTCGCGACATGAAGTTCAAATCCTTTCGGGACAACCGGATTCCCATGAGTCGGAAATCCGTTGGCTCGGGTTCTATCGGGGAATTCCCCTTTTCCCGCAAGGCGAGAACCCTGATCCTACCCCAAAAGCGTCCTTTTCGCTGGCGATTGTGCACCAAGCCCGTTCGAGGCAAAGAAACTGGAGCCTTGGGCGTCCATCAAACCTTGCGAGCCTGGATTCCGTGCTTTTCCAACGCCTTCTGGATCTTTTCGCGATGGTCGCCTTGGACTTCGATGACCCCCTCCTTCACCGTCCCGCCCGTTCCGCAAGCTTGGCGCAGCGATTTGCCCAATTCCTCGAGCTTGTCGACAGAAAGTGTTAGACCCGTGACAATCGTCACGCCTTTCCCATTTCGGCCCGATGTCTCGAGCGAGACGCAGGCGCCCTTGGGCAGGTGCTTGCGAACCGGCGCCCCACCCGAGGGCTTGGTTTCAGACCGCGAGCGGCTAGACCCCATCGCCCCCTTCTGGGGGATTTTGTCGCGAAGGGAGGGGTCGGAGGACCAGACAAGATCCGACATCACCGACCGGCTTCCAAGGCGGCGATGCGGGCTTCCAAAGGAGGATGGGTCGAGAACATCGCCAGCCAGGATTTGCCGGAAATCTTCATGGTCGCCAAATCCGCACCGCGCGGATCGATCGTCTCTTGGTAGGACTGCAATTTGCGCAACGCGGCGATCATCTTCTCTCGACCCGCAAGCCTTGCCGATCCGGCATCGGCCTTAAACTCGCGATGACGGGAGAACCAAGCGGTGACGGTGCTGGCCAAAATCCCGAAGACGACCTGGGCCACCATGGTGACCACCATCTGGACCAGGTAATTCGATCCGCCGGAGCCTTCCTCGTCGCGATCACGGCCGGACAGGGCTTGGCCCGCCGCCCACCCCACAATCCGGGCGAAAAACATCACGAAGGCGTTGACCACACCTTGGATCAAGGTCATGGTCACCATGTCGCCATTTCCAATATGCGACACCTCGTGAGCCAACACGCCTTCCACTTCGGCGCGGTTCATGGTCCGCAGAAGGCCCGTGGAAACCGCCACCAAAGAACGGCTTTTGGAAGGACCGGTGGCAAAGGCATTCACCTCGGGGCTTTCGTAATAGCCCACCTCGGGCATGGGCAATCCCGCTTCCCGAGTCAGCCGATTGATGGTGGTGTAAACCCAATCGAGATCCGAGTTGCCCGAATTCCCATTGACCAGCTCGACCCCCATGCTCCGCTTGGCCATCCAGCGCGAGATCTGAAGACTGATAAACGACCCGACCATGCCCCAAACCAGGCACATCACGAACAATCCGCCCAGCTGCAACTGCCCGCCATGGCTAATCCGCCCAAAACCGGGGAAGAAGAAACCGATGACGCCCATCACCAGCGTGATGGCCACCATGATCAGGATGTTGGTCGCGAGAAAGAGGAAAATGCGTTTGGCCATTTGGGCTGACTCCGTTTTGGGTGCAAGGACCCCCGACCGAGGGGTTGGGTCCACTTTGGCCTTTATGGATACTTGCCCGAAGCCAACAAGTCAAGCGCAGTTCGCTGAAATATGCCCCCCTCCCCGCCGGCTTCGGATGGCCTAGACCCGCGAGATCTGGGCAACAGGACAACGCTTGGATTCGTTGACCCAAATGGGTAAAAAACAAGGCGACCTAGGCATCAAAAACCCAAGGTCGCCGGTTCGGAGGGGATTTGAGAACGTCCTACCTCAAGATCAACCGCTGGGTCTCGCGAGGATCCACGGCATGTCCCAAAACCACACTCGGCCCTTGGGGGATGGCTTGATAGATGTCCGTCACCCCGTTGCCATCAAAATCTCCAAAGAACGAGGTTTGGTTGTAGGTGGTCCCAAGGTTCACGGGATTGTTCATCTGGGAGAAAATCCAACCGGTTCCTTTTTGGTTGTTGGTCCAGATCAAGGACTTGTTGGTCTGGGTCGCGATGAGGTCTTCGAAGCCATCGCCGTTGAGGTCGGCAAACCCCCAAGACGGAGCGGCTTGGTCTAAGGTCAGGTAGCTGGCCTCGGGGAGCTGGCCCAGGGTGCAGGTGAATCCATTCGACGTGCACACCAGCACTTGACCCGTGGGAGAGGCGAACACAATGTCCCCTTTGGCACCGGTCCCCATGTTCCCCACGAACGGCCCGGCCCAGCTACGCACATCTACGGGCAGAATCTTGTTTGTGAGTGCACCGAGTTTCATGCCAGCGGCCGTAACAACGGGCTCTGCGTAGGTGAGCACGTTGGCGCTGACGCCGAACAAGGCCTTGTAGGTGTGACCTGGAACCTGAACGGCTCCCAGCTTGAAGGGAACTCCCGGAAGGGCCTTCCAGCTGATATCGTAAAAGCTTTCGGTTGGCCGGTCCCAGACGATGCCGTAAAACGACCCGTCAAAGACCCACGAAATGACTTCAGCTTTTTTGTCGTTGTCCAAGTCTGCTGTGATCTGGGAGAGGGCGTTGAGTTCCAGGTCGGTGTTGAAGTGGCCGGTGTTGTTGCTCTCTTGGAACGTCCCGTTTCCCAAGGCGATGAAGTCCTTGTAGATCCCGCGGTAGGCTCCCCAAATGCGGAGGTCGTCGACCCCGTCCCCGTTCAGGTCGCCCACAGCCATCCGGAAGTGGGAGGCATCGAAGGGGTAGACGGTCCAGTTCATGGGCGAGGTCGCATTGATGGTCGTGGTGCCGGTCAGGACCGGGGCGCCGCCCACCACGCGATAGAGCTCGATTTTCCAGGGAGTGACCACCACGACCTGGGAGCCTGTTCCACGCATGAATCTTCCAACAAAAGTCATGCTGTAGCCATCATGCTTGGGGAGATCGAATTCGGTGGGCTTCTTTTGAACCATCGCGCGAACCAAGGCCCGGTCGGCCTCGGTGATCACCGTGGCAGCGGGAATCTGGGAACCGTCCAAGGCAAAAAAGATGGGGAAGGCCTTGGCAATGGATCCGTCGGATATATTGGACCTCCAAGCATTCGTACCCTCCATGGAGATCGATTTCACATCGGGGATTCCGTAAGGTGTCCATTGGGTGGTGAACATCCAATTCCCCACCCCGAAAGCGGTCAGTTGAGCGGCATCCACTTTGAGAAAGGTGGCGCGGTCCGGACGGCTCACCAAGGGCATGATCCCTAGATAGAAGCCAATTCCCCGCTTGATGAATTCCGGATGATCGCGGCGGCAACCCGACTTGGCGATGAGTTTTTGACCCCCACCCATCTTGCCATATCCGATGGTGTAACAACCGTAACTGGGATCGTCCGACGTGAATACGATGCGATCCGCATTGGCGGTGATCTGCGCCGCGGTGGCTTTGACAAAGGTGACTCCCGTGCGCTGGGCCCAATCGGTCATGGCCGCGAGGGCATCGGTGTTCAGGGCGGCATCGGTTGCGGAAAGCTGGTAGGGAACCACCCCATCCGTCCAGCGGTACTTCTGGATTCCATCGCCGTTGTAGGCCGTGGAAAGAGTACGCGCTGCACCAGAACCAGAGGAAGATTCCACCAGCAGCGATTCCGGCAAAATAAGCGACGGGCTCAGGTGGATCGTCCCTTCTTGGTCGCGCCAGACGGGGAAGATTTGTCCGCTCACGCGAGCATAAAGCTGGTCTGAAACACCTGCCGCTGGAGAGGTTTGGGAAGTGGGTGCTTGGACCGTTGTGTCACAACCAACCAAAAAACCAGCTGCGACAATCCACGCCAGGAAGGCAATTCGCTTTTTCATGGAAAACTCCAGAGTAGATAGAAGGTCGAGAATGCAATGCGGCCCCATGCCGGGGCGATGTTCAAAAATAATTGATCCTTGATTGGTTGTCTTGGTGCTCAAAAAATTCTCCGGTCTCGACTTCTTCCCAATGCCAGCAGCTTGTCCAGCTACATTCCACCCCTATGTCCAAAACACCCATCTCCAAAGCCGGATGGCTCGCGATGCGCGCCGAACTCGAAGAATTGATCGAGGTCGAGCGCCCGCGGGTGGTCGACGAGGTGGCTTTTGCCGCCGCCCAAGGCGACCGTTCGGAAAACGCCGAATACATCTATGGAAAGCGCCGCCTGCGCGAAATCGATCGGCAGTGGCGGTACCTTTCCCGGCGCTTGGAAAGCGTGGTGGTGGTCGACACCCTTCCCGACCAACTCGATGAGGTCCGCTTTGGCGCGACCATCCAAATGACCACGGGGCCGAAAACCTTGGTTCTCACCTTGGTGGGAGAAGACGAGATCGATCCCGCCAAAGGCCGGATCTCGCTCCAAAGCCCGTTGGGCAAAGCGGTGTTGGGGAAGAAAACAGGCGAGGTCGCCGAGGTGACCACCCCCAAAGGAGTGGTGGCTTGGACGATCGAATCGGTGACGTACGGCTAAGAGCTTATCCGTAAATAGGCTTCGATTCCGAGATCGAGCGAAAAGTTGCTGGTCAATGAAGGCGAGCGAGGCGTAGTGAACCGAACTACGGTGAACGAGCCTGAAGCAGACCAGCGGCTTTGCAGCCCAGGGCGAA
>CAIKAA010000003.1 GCA_903825275.1 uncultured Fibrobacterota bacterium
CCTCGGCGATCGCTGCAGCCAATTCGTATTCCAACCCCTTGCGTTCTGCCGTTTCGATGTACCCAAACGGAGCATTCCCCGACCGAATGCCCACCGTCAAGGCATCCTTCTTGACCTTGTCCAACGGTCGGGCCATCGCGATTGCCGAAACCGCCAACATCGATCGAACCAAAAGGAACGGGAGAAACGCTTTCATCACTTGACCTCCGACACCAGGCGCATCCCGATGTAGCGCGCACCCGCCGGGGAGGCGACATCGATCCAGCGCCCTTTGTCCAGACACCGCTCGCGAGGAAGGCTGAAAAAGCCGCCCGCGATGTAGGCCACAGAGCCAACGTTGCGATCGTTCTCCACCCATTCCGCGACATTGCCAACCATGTTGTACAGGCCAGAACCTTGATGGCGCGATCCGACAGGTTCTGGCGCTTCCAAGCCACAGGCGACCAGGTTCGACGATAGGGGAGCCGTCTCGATTTCCTTGCGCCACTCTGTGACGGTGGGAAGTCGTTTTCCGACCCAGGCAGCATAGGCCCGGGCATCGTCGAGGGAGATTTTTACAACGGGATAATTGGCTGTCTTGGGATCGGTAAAATACCCCGGCATCCCCGTGAATTCGGGATCAGCGGGATATTCCCGTCCGGTCTTATCGCAGAACGCCTTGTATTCAAGATTCGTGATTTCTTTGCTGTCGAAAAGGATGTGGATTCCCGACGAAAGGGGGACTCCCGCATTTTGCAGAGGATACGCCGAAAGCACGGCGGTTTTGGCGAGGTTTTCCGTTTTCTTCTTGGGTTCGAGGCTGAAGTCCCAGGCCAAGGAAACCTGACCGCCCCAGCTGGTTTCGGCATTGGATGCCAATAGGGTGAGGGGCACTCCCAATTCCAGGGACAGATTTTGGTTCGCGTAGAAGATGAATCCTGGAGTCAGTGTCAGTTGGGCATTGGCGTGCCCCGACGAATCGGTGGAGCCACTTTTGACATCCGGCGTCGTGACCTGCAATCCGGCTTGGACCAACGGCAGGAATTGATCGGCCAACAGCATTCCCCCGCGCACTTTGGCGAATAGGCGATTGCCCACTTGGACATTGGGGTCATCCAGCCTTTCCAGGCGAAGGGCAAACCCCAAATTGGCGGCGAGATCGAACAGGCTCCATTTTTGATTCGTGATCGCGGTCAAGATCAAGGCATCGGCCTTGGTCCCCAAATTTTGGTGTTCATTGCTCCCAAAAGTCCAACTCAGGTCGAGGCCTGTATTCAGGGGGGAATAGACCCATTTGATCCCCACTCCCGGATCACTGAGATGAAAGCCTTCGGAGGTGCGCTTGGTCTTTGGCGCGGTCACCTTTCCGAGAGGAAACTGGACGTGGCCTTCCCATCCGCCCGGCAACCCCAGCCGCAACTGGATCGGGAAGTAGAGGCTGGTGGGAATGCTGTCGGCAGGATAGGTTGATGGAGCGGAAACAGCCTCGGCGCTGGCATCGGCGCCAATTTCTGGCGCCATCCCTAAGTAGCGCAAGGCTTCCAGCCCAAGTCCGAATTCCACCACCCAGGGAGCGATGGAAAGATGTTCCATGCCAAACGATTTGGTGCGGTATTCGAATGTGTGTTCGATGGTGGTGGTCTGGCCCGGTTGGATGTCCACTTCGTAACTGGCCGATTTGAACGCGGGATTCGAGGGGCGCACCAGCACGCTGTGCTTTCCGGGAATCATGCTTTCGTTGCACAATGGGGTCTTTTGCCGTTCGGCATCTTTGGAATGGTCCAATACCACGATAGCGCTGTCGGGAAGTGTATTCACCAAAAGGGTGCCACGGTCCAATGCCAAGGTGGTGGTGGTTAGGGACGCGACCCAGCAAAAGGCATGGACGCCAGAAAAAAGGCTATGGTTTGTTCGACGCATCGCGGGTACCTCGAGAGTTGGAATTGGCTCTTGTCGAATATAGACTCAAAAGCCCAATAAACCACCCTTGGCACCAAAGGTGCCCCGCAGCCAGTTTCAGCACATGGCGGTCGACAATCTCCCTTCGATAGGCTCAGGGCATCGCAGGGGAGCCTCAGGCGATGCCCTGTCGAAGGGACAGGCTGCGGGGTATCCGACCCGAGGAGAATGATTGCTAGATTCTGTCAAGACCTCCTCACGCAGTTCGAGAAACACCTAGACAGGATCAATTCCGCGATGACTGGAAAAGTTGCTTGGAAAGAAGGACTTGCGCTCCTCCCTCAGCACTTTCAACAAGCTGAAGAATCGGCTCGAGCCGACGTTTGCCAAAGCTTTGGCAAGCCGCCCTCGCGTGGATTCGGATTCACCCGATTGCAACTGGATACGACCCAGCTCTCTACCTACAACACGGTGGACGTCAAATCTTGTGCGGGGTTTTTCCAGGGAGGAATTCGCTTTGACTCGCAGCTTGGCAAGCCAGCGTCGCTTCGTCGGGAAATCCACAAGGAGTTGGAATCTTTCGAACCCTTGACGGTATTTGTTGCGATGCGCGTGCCTTCCCGGAACACCCCCAACCTTGGCGCCGAATCCTCCCCTTATGAGGAATACTCGGAAGTCTTGCCAGATTCCGTCACAGGTCGCAGCAGCCGTCCCGTTGGCTTGATGAGCCCCGCCCTTACGATCCGGCTTTCCAGCGAGAACAACGAGGGGTTCTTGTTGCTTCCGGTGTGGGAGCTCGTGCGAGGGCGACAGGGCGCACCTGTCGCCAAGGAAGATTTTTTCCCCACGGTTTTGGACATCCATGCGGCTTCGGGATTGGTTCAGTCTCTCCAGTCTCTTTCCAGCCAGATCCGAAATCGCTGTGCGGAACTGGAACGACAAAATCCACCCGTGGATGCGGTCGGCCTGCGCCTGTGGCTGGAAGTCTTGCATTTGCGATCCAACCTTCCGGGAGTCGAATTTTTCCTGCAAACCCGAGAAATTCATCCGGAGCAAGTTTTTGTGCATCTCCTCCAGTTGGCTGGCGGTCTTGCCACCACGCGCGGCACCGAAGCTCCAAAAGCCGCCTACGATCACCACGCGATGTCGAGCTCGCTGGGAAGGTTGTTCACGGTGTTGTTTCAGATTTTGGCTTCTGAAATCAAAACCGACAACTTGGTGCTGGCCATGACACGACCGCAGCCCTTGTTGTTTGTGGCCAAACCCACCGACCAGACCTGGAACAAGGGAACGCGCTTCTTCCTCGCCCTTCGCAGTTCGATCTCGGCCCAGCAGTTAGTCCCCTTGATGGCGCAAAAGGCCAAAGTTTCGCCCATGTCGCGGTTGCAGCCCATCATCATGAGCGCACTGGGGGGCATCGAGGCCCGCCTAGTGCCGCCTCCCGGTTTCTTCCGGGCAACTGGCCAGATCTGCTTTGAGCTTTCCGCTTCTGGCCCGCTTTGGCAAACGCTGGTCGAAGAGGGCGTTTTGGGGGTGTACACACCGGCGGACCTGGAAATCACGTCCATCGAATTGTTGGTTGAAGGAGGATAGGTGGTGCAATCCCTGATCAAATTGGCTCATCCCCTTTTCCGCAGAGGGCTAACGCTCTCGACCCATTGCCCTCAGTCACCCGAGGAATTGAAAAGCGAACTTCTGAAGGCCTTGTCGGATTTTGACGAACGCGCCGTCCGCGAAGGACACTCGCGTGCAGGTGTGGAGGAATCGCGCTATGCCCTCTGCGCTTGGCTGGACGAAATGGCCTTTTCCCAAACCCCCTTTTCCATCGCCTGGCTTGGGCATTCGCTGGCCGTCGCCCAATTCCAGGACCAATCTGCGGGAACGAACTTCTTTGCACGCCTCACTCGAGTGCACCAACGTGCCGAGCTCCAAGCCGCGTTGGAAGTCTTTGCGCGGTGCATCCTGCTCGGGTTTCGAGGCCAATACCGCTTGGAAGATCCCGCAAAGCTCCAAGGATTGGTGCTGGACATCTTCCAGAAAAAGTCCGACAAAAATTGGAAACTTCCGCCATGGTTTCCTTCCCTTTCCCGTGAGCCCGCCTCCCGAGCAGCAGAACGCACGGGGCGATGGTTGGTTGGGTTGGGTTGGGGACTGCTGGCATTTTCCCTGGTGGTGTATCTGCTCTTGGCAGGACTTTCCCAGAATCTTTGACCCGAGGCAGATCATGCGTACCCTAAAATCTTTTTGGTTCTGGTTTTTGGTGGTCTGGGTCGGGATCGGGATGGCCTTGACCTGGATCTTGGTGACTCGCCTGACCGCGTGGCATTGGTCCTATCCTGTGATCTTGGGCGCATTCCTTGCCACGGGCATCTTCTTCGCCGTGTTTTTGCGCCAACGGGCCCTCATTAAACTGCTGTCGAAAGGCACCGAGTCCCGCTCGACCGACCAATTTGAAGAGTTGTGGAAGGCAGAATTTGACTCTGATCTGAAGAAGCTTCTGGATAGTGCATCGACCCAGGGGGTTCAAATCGGGGTCAAGCCCGATGGAATCGGTTCGAACCGAGTTTTCTGGGTCGTTCCTTCCGATTTCGAGGCCGCAAGGTCTTTGTTGGTCGCCGCAGGCGCGCGCGACGTCACGGAATCCAGACGGCACGAATTGTCGGGTGAATTCGAACATCTGGGAAACTGGTTTCGCTTTCGCGACCTGGTTTTGGTGCTTCTCAAGGAACTGCCCGATGGCCGCGTCCCCGCCACGCTAGAACGGACCCGAACGGTTCTCGACCAATTGCGGCAACGCGGAAAAATTCGTCCTGTGGACGGCGTGTTGGTGATCACCCCGCTTGCGGAGCGTGGCCCTCTTTCGCCTCGAATCCATGCGGCCATCA
>CAIKAA010000004.1 GCA_903825275.1 uncultured Fibrobacterota bacterium
AAGCCCTGGTTGGTTGTAGAGCAGATTCGCTACTTGTACCGAATAGTCTTTCATGAGTGTGTATTGCGAATACCCCAGCGAATCCATGGCCTCGGCAAACCAAGGCGCTTCTGTCAGGGAGGTATGATCGATGAACATCCGCCGAGCCCGAAACTCCCAAATCTTGCGGATCGAGTTCTCTCCAAATACATGGGCAAATTCACGCACAAATCCGTGATTGGCATAGGGAATGGCCCCACCCGAAGCAAAAGCGCCTCCGAATTTATTGGCTGCAAAGTTCGCCAAATACTGCCAATGCTGGTAAATATCTGGATAGGCCCGGATCTCAAACCAAACCGCGCACATTTCATGGAAAGCGTATTGGTAGGAATAGTCATAGGCAAATTCCACGGTATGGAAGAATTCGTGCGATACTGTAACTTTCCAACCCTTGTATATGTCGCGAGGCGTGGAGTAATCGTACAAAATCCCATTTGGAGCCTGGGCAACCTGACATTGGATCGGCTTAAGAGGACTGTTGTACTGAAAGTCGTTTTCAATAAATAGATCACTACCCGTTAGGTTGGGATCAATGCTCGGATCCAAGGTGATGCCCATCCAGGGAGTATTGCTAAAGGATCCGGTATTCGCCCGACCTACATCCACCACCTCAAGAGGCATTTTCCCCGCCGGAACAGGTTTTTCGTAGAAATTTGCTGTCGTTGCCCCCGTTGGAGCCCGAAACCCAAGCGTGTCTACAGCCAGTCTCCAACTGCGCTCGGCATACTCCCCGATCGAATCGATTGCCAACGGCACTCCATTGCTATCCACATTTTGAGGGAAATAGACCGCGTGTGGACCGGTAGTCTGGTAGAAAATCGCAAAGTGCGTTGTCTCGTACTTATAGACCGTGCCAGTAATCGCTTCCGTCCTAGCCAAGCGAGTCGATCTGGCTTGAACTGGTGCTGATCCAAACCCCAGCATCACCAAAACAACCGCTGTGGTCATTCCCCAATACTTCCGGTGCCACTTAGCCATCAATTCCTCCACTTCACTGAATTGTTCGCGGCATGGGAATCCAAGATTCCTAGCCCGATGAGTTCCGTCGAGTCAGTCCAGGCGGTCCATTGGGCACCGCTGGGAACCGGCGTGATAAAGGAGAAGGATACGTCTTCCCACTCACCTGGGCGCAGGATTCGACTGGTCGTCGTTACTTCTAGGTCCACTCCCCCTTTGGGCCAAGTGGACCTGCACTCCGGCGGGCACATCGACCGACCCGGCATTGGCAACCCGCACCGCCTTACCCGTTGCGAGCAAGGTAAGGCCGAGGACCCGACACCGACACATCCGTGCAACCACCTGGTTGCCGGGGGACTGCGGCCAAGTTGGGTGCCAATCCAGGACGGGTACATGTCGAGCTGGACCAAAGCAGATTCTTCTGTCCCGACCAAACCTCGGTGCAAGTGCCGGTTAATGGGCCGGGAGCCCGACGCCAGGCCAAACGACCATCCGGGCAGAAGGCGTCAAAATCTGACGGGAAGGCAAATCTTACATAGACAGTTTCTGTCATCAGCTCCCGAGTGCGATTCTGCAAGACCCGCCACAGGGGTGTTCCAAGAGTCCTCGGCCATTGTTCCTTATAGACCGGCCATGTACAGATCAAACCCACCCTTTCCGCCGGGGCGATCGGAACTGAAAATCAAGGCATTGGGTTGGTCGTTCCATCCGGATTGTGTCGCGTAGGGGCGATACTCTTTGGAGGTTGAGTTGATCAGTGGCCCCAGGTTTTCGGGCTTGGACCAAACCGTGCCATCCCAAAGGCTTTGGTAAACATCAAACCCTCCCATCCCCCCCGGGCGATCGGACACGAAATACAGGTGGTTGCCGACCAGGAACGGGCAACGCTCCTGGCCATTCGGCGAGGCTAGCTCCCCGATCATGCGGACGGTCACCCCGGAATCGGATGGTTGTCGCAGCCATTGAAATGGACCCGAGGCATTTTGGGGAACAGTTGCTTCCCAGATGCGATAGGTTCCCGAACGATTGGAATGAAACAACACCTTCCCCACAAGAGGATTCCAAGTGGCGTAGCCTTCATCGAAATCCGTGTTGATCGGCGAGGGAAGGCGATTCAGAACCGGCACGACCTGATCATTACGAGAATTCAACTTGCCGTTGTAGAGAATCCAATCCCAAAGGCGCCAGATATCTTGGATCGAATCGTTGGAAAGTGGCGAGACCAAGGCGTAGATATCGTGGCTTACCGAATCGCCTCGGGAAAAAACAAAGGCCTGAGCCACGGACGATTCCTGGCCAGGATCGCTGCTTGGGGGAAACCAAAAGGAGGGCCCGAGTTCGTCGTTCTCGGTGTTCACCACCGCTAGCAAGGAATCGAAGTCGGAGGCTGCGCCCCCGCTCATGGTGAAATTGGAATCGTTTCCATCCAAGGTCAACGTCATGGGGGTAAGATCGAAGCGATGCCCTTTGGTCGCGCGATTCGACGAAAAGATGAGGCTGCCTTCGCGATCCCATCCAAAGTGCCCGGTCGGGTCGCAGGAGTTCCAATCGTCGAAGGGCGAGTTGAGGGGAGTCAGGGCGAAGGCCCGGTGTGGAAGGACGATGGAGCCGCAATCATTGTAACCTGGACAGCCACAGAAGATCATGGAAAGCAATCCAAAGCAGGCGAAAGGTCGGAAATTCATGGGAAGACCTCCTTCGGGAACGTATCCAGGAAGCAACAGACCAACCTAAAATAGGAATCGAAACTCACGCGGGCTCCACCGCAAACACCTTCTCTCGATGCCAGGCTAGGCTTGATGGTTTTTCGCGATCCAATGCAGCAAAGATTTCGAGGTCACTCCAAGATCCGCCGCCGCGTCGTCTCCCAGCACTTGGGAAATCAGACAATTTCCGTCGGTACCGAAGGAGATCAATCCCCGATCGAACAGCACCTTGAGATGGGCCACCAGCACGAATCCTTTGAAGTCATCCAATCTCTCGGCATCGGATGCGCCATCGGCCCACAGCTTGGCACGGCAGGCGCGCAGCACCTCATTTCCGAGAAATCCTGAGGGAAGTGTGCCACCAAACCATTCGTTTTAAATTCCGAGGTTTAGGCCCCCATCAAACCCTGGTTGGCCAGACCCCCAAAACCCAAGTCGATTTGTTTTCTTGAATTCCTAACTTGGTACCCAAGCGAAATTCAATTGGATCCCAAATTTGGTTCGGATGAAGGCAATGCCCGGTGAAATTCGATCCAGATATTGAATTGTTGTCCAATGCTTTCAACAGGGCCGGACAGGCCTTTGCAAACTTAAATGGAGCCGATCCATTCGCCCTGCCGAATTCCGTCATGCAGAAAAACTGCGGATCTTCCGACGCTAAACCTCAGATGTTGGAACGTCCTCGGTTGGGGACAGTTCCCGAATTCGCCCTTTTCGGCACACCCCCGAATTGTCTCAAAGATCGGAAGTCTACGCGACCACATACCCTGGAGACTTGGTATCCCCGATTTGGCGGATCCGGTTGGCATCGATGAGTTCCCGGATGGCCTTTTTTAGCATGGGAGTCGAGTACTTGGTGATCGACGCCAGCTTGTAGGCCGGGATCGTTACACTAGAAGATTCGAGTATGCCCAAAATTCTGGTCGCGCAAGGCCCAAAAGTTTTGGTGGTTTCGAGGGAAACCAGACTGTCTTGGCTAACAATTGCCGACTCCTCAAAGCCTGCTAAAAGACTCTCGATTTGTGCAATCGCCTTGCGATGCCCTTCGATTTCTGCCCGAAATTGGGCAATTTCTAATTCCTGCCGACGTTTGAGTTCTTGTTCAATATCATCGATTGTGATGTCGAGGTTCTTCATGGGTTTTCTCGTGTTCAATTTTCTTTTGTGAATCTGGATTGTATTCAGCAACTTTTTAAAGTGGAATTTTCCGGTCCCTATGGAACGTTCATTTCCCTTGGCACATTGAAGCATCGGAAGGTCTGCGATGTCAAGAGGTAAAGATACAGGGAAGTCGTTCTCAAGAACAGTGCTAAAAAAGATTAGGTCGGGCTTTTGATCGGGGCAGCCATGTTTGGGATAGCCAATCTCCACCACCATGATCGTCTCCGGAGCGCCGTCGATCCATCTCGGATCCTCCTCGCCGGCAAGCACAACGAGGCCCACAAAAGATTTTCAATATTCCGTACCATGCGAAAACCCTAGGAAGCCCCCATTCACCCTGCCATGGTTAGCCGCAGCGAAGTGGTCGCGCCCTTACTTGAAATACGTCGAATCCAGAGGCACAAAAAGGTTGCTTTGGTCCCACAAAAAATTCGGGAGCATCGGGCTTTCAAATTGGCCAAGTTTCAAAATTGAGAGGGAATGCGGACGGTGGCTTGTGACGCCTCCCCCATTGGGGGTGATCGGGCACCACTTCCAAAGAAGGGAATCGAGGGGTCAAAAAATCGCCCCAACCCGAACCGGCCTCCCCACCCTCCCCTCCACTCGATTGAGAGAATTTGGAACGGATCGATTAGCGCTTAGACAGGATGAGCGAAAGCATGTTGTTTTCCACGACCGCATTCCCTGGTACGTAGCCACCCTGGAAGCTCCAGAAGGTCCAGTTGGAGAGGATCCAACCATTCAGCGAGGCTTTGGAGACAAAGGTCCAAGTGTTGAGGGTGGTCCAAGCCGTTCCACTCCACTTTTGAAACTTGATGGAGCTCACCTTGGCCTTGGTGATGTTCGTCAATGGCGATGTGCCCATGCTCCCCCATCCCCCTAGGTCACGCACCTTCCAGGCGGCGGCATGAATGCGAATGGTGTTGTCCAAATAATTGGCATCGCCACCGATCACCGTGCGAACCACCTTGCCATCGATGCTCCAAACGATTTTCACCTCTTTCCCCGGCAAGGCGGGGGTGTAGTCAATCCAAAAGGTGTGCAGTTTTCCATCAAAAATGTTTGGTGATTGGTGGTAACCCTCGTGGTATTTTTTGGCCCCCTTGATCCAACAGACATACTGGGTTTGGTAGGAATACCAAGAACCATTCGCGGCACCGCCAAACGTTTCAAATCCCATCTCGGTCCATGGGTAGGTTTGATCGAACATCGAAAATAGGGTAATGGCGGTTTTTCCCGCAGCGGGTTGGCCGATCCATTCCGCTCGGTAGGTTTGTCCCTTGGTCAGGGTAAACAAGGTGCCGCTTTGGATCTCGGCGCCATTGTAAGCATCTTTGCTCGTCGGGACGAGCCCCGATGGGTCTGCGGCGAGGGGGCGAAAAGCGGGAACGGTTGGGGCTGGGATCTCTAAATCCCTTGTTTTTAGGGGATTCTGATTATTGCAAGAATCCAAACTCAATCCAAGGAGCAGCAAAAGAATTATACGCCCAATTGCTTGGTTCATCTTTGGCACCTTTTGTTGGAGGATTTGTCCGGAAGCTTTTGAAAAGCCTCCAACCTCGAAAATATCCGAGTTGAACCAAAAGCGCAAATGTTATGAAAAATTAGCGTATCCACTGAATTCGCTTCCAGCTAACTCTGACGAAAACCTTCGGCCCAGGTGCTGCCCAAGCCCAAACATTTCTCTTCACCCTAAGCCTTATCCGGCCAAAGACACCACTTGAATTTTGGGGATTTTGGCAAAACAGATGGCTCCCTAAAACCAGAAAAATGCCCTACGTACCCGTCCAAACGACGGGAGTGGAGAGGCCGGTTCGATGGCTACAACAAACTCCAGAAATCCGATTTGACGGTCTTTCTGGAGTGGAGCAAATCACATTCAAATCGATCCATTATTTATAAACGAACTCCACGCTCGACAAGCACATTTCAACGTCCTTAAAGGACTTGAAATGAATTGCGGTGATGTTGCCTTCTTCCCCTTTGGGAGCCGCCGCATAGCCTTTGAACGGGACGACTTCGGCATGCCCGCCACCCACGCCGATGTTGCTGTCGTTCGGCCCCTTCCATTCGATTTTTTGGACGTTGGTCCCGACGAACCGGACTCCCACAATTTGGCTGCCGCAGTAGCTGATCGGCATGGCGCCTTCGCTCGGAATGCAGGTGGCGGCAGGATTGTCGGTGCAATTGAAGGGGAACCATTTGTAGAGTCCGTCCTTGTCGGGGTAGGTCGGGCCTGCGCAAACAGAAAAACCAATCGCCCCACCACCGGCGGCGATCGCTGTTCCGGTCAGGGTGATGCACATTTTGCCATCGGTGGTCGCAAAATCTTCCAGGGGCGTGAGGGGATGTACCGCTGTGCCATTGTGGAATTGGTAGGTGAACCATGGCCCGAAGAGATAAGGCTTGGTCGTCCAGTTGCTGGTCATGCTTTCGCCTTCCGGAGGCAACACATTTCCAGGGTTCGGACAGGTGCTGCACGAGTGTGAACTGCAGGCCAGCACCACTGCGGTCCAGTTGGTGTCGATCTTTTGGATCGATCCAGCCAGGAAGGCCGAGGCGAGGACTCGGACGCGAACTCTTCCTCTCCAGCTGAATTCCAAGGAATCAGGAGCGACATCTGCCAAGGCTCTGGTTGCAGGCAATTGGGCTGTGATCCGGCTGGCAGGCACGGTGGTTTGATCCCCAACGCTGCGTCCCAATCCATCGATTCCGTTGAATTGAACCCCCAGACGCCCCTTGTCCATCACCAAATGGTTGGTGATGGCATTCTGGAAGGAGCGAGAACGCGCCATGACGCCAACCAACTTGCTTCCCAGCTTCCATGAGCCGGTGGAATCCGTTTGGGTCATGGTGTCGGAAGCAGAGAGCGAGACGCAAGCTCCAACCAAAACGTTGCCGTTGAGATCGGTTACTTTCCCCGAGAATTGTTCGGCGCCTACGAGGGTCGGTGCCAACAATAGCCCAGTCCCCAACAAAACGCCCATGGCACGAAACCGATGGAGGCGTTTCCTCCGGAATGGATGCATTTGGATCATGATATGACCTTTCTTCAAGCAGTTGAATGAGTTCTGGCAGGTAATTAATGGGTAAATATAATCCCACCTTGCCGTTCCCACGCATGGTTTGTCGATTCGCGCCGAACCGAATCCAGAATCCCCGGAATCCACTGCTAGATCTTTCTTCGGGATAGATTGAAGTCACAGGCTATATAATTGGGAGCCAAGGTACACTAAATCTTTTTTTCTACGCGTTTTGAAATGTATCGAAGGGATTCCCCGCAGGAAAACGACCTTATGGAAAAGCGTGGAGGTCCTCTTTGCCACGGTGTTGTTGTCTGATCTTGATCGGGTGGGAACCCAGCAAGGCCTCCCCCAATGGAGCTGACAGCTCTTTTCATGCACCTACCAAGCGGCACGCCGCATGCGGGATCGTTGGAGTTTTGGGAGGAAGTTGCCGTCGCCCACTCTCGAGAAAGTCGGCACGCCCGCGACATCCATCCCGACAAATATTCCTGTTCAAAATTTCCGTTGGAGACGTTTCCGTCCGAATCTCCTCTCGAGGCTTTGGGAAATCCCACTCTTTGAGTACATTTACCCACCCTTGCCGGGTCCTTGGACCTGGTCGGGTGTCGATTCGGTAGCTCAGTCGGTAGAGCAGCGGCCTTTTAAGCCGTGGGTCGAGGGTTCAAATCCCTCCCGAGTCATTCCAGCCATGCAAAACCTTCGTGAGCTTCTGGACGATCCGCGGCTCTTCCCGTCCCTCCGCCAGATCGTTCCAAGCCGCCCCAGGCTTGATGTCGCCGGACTTGATGGCGCAGCCCCTGCGGTTGCCATCGCCTTGCGTCACTTGGCCATGGGAGCCAAGGCTCGCACGTTGGTGCTGGCCACCGACGCCCGCGACCTGGAACGACTGCGCGACGATTTGGGCGCCCTGTTGGGCGACGACCAAGTCCTGCCCTTCCCCACTCTGGAGCTCAAACCTTACGAATGGCGCAAGCCCTTTGGAGCCGCCCTGGAAAGCCGGCTCACCACCCTCGACGCCCTTCGCCGTCCGGGTGCAGCCTTGGTGGTTGCCACCCACGCCGCCTTTGGACAGAGATTGTCGGAGCCGGGAGCCATCGGACGCGAGGCGATCTTTTTAAAGAAGGGGGACCTCGCCGACCTCAAAGAGCTGCGGGGCGACCTGTGCCGGTTGGGCTATCGCGAAGAACCGCTTTGCGAGGAAATGGGGACATTTTCTGTCCGAGGTGGAATTGTTGACGTGTTCGGTTACGGGATGGAAAACCCCGTGCGCGCCGAGCTTTGGGGCGACGAAATCGCGACCCTGCGCAGCTTCGATTTGTTCACCCAGCGCAGCTTGGAAGAAATTGCGGAGGTGGAAGTCCTGCCCCTGGACGAAGGCTTACCGGGCAAAGACGCCCTGCAGGAAGGCCTGTTTAAACTACTGGAAGCGTTCCCGGGAGAGGACCGCAGGTTCGAGCTGGAACGCCAGCGTTTGGAGGACGAAGGCGACCGCACTGGTTGGGCTTGGCAGCGCCCTTATTTCGCCCCCTTGGAATGGACCCTTTTGGACCATCTGGGCCCCGAGGCCGAAGTTTTCGCGTTCGGGGACCCGGTGGAATCCGAACGATCGCTCTTGGAGACCGCCACCACACTTCGCAAAGCCGCCTTGCAAATCGGGCACCTGGTGGCCGAACCCCAGGCGATTTGGTACAGCCCCGAAGAGTTGTCTCGTCGCATGGAGGCCAGGGGTGCGGTGCGTTTTGTGCCGTTTGTCGGCGATGGCGACGGAATCCGGATCGATTGCAGGGTCCAGGAGCGCGCCGGAACCGGCATAACCGAAGCCAGCGGCCGGATCAAGGAACTCGACAAAGCCGGAGTGAAGGTCACCCTGGTTTCGGTGAACCAGGGACAGGCCTCGCGTTTGTCGGAAATTGTCGAAGACCTGCCGTTGGCGGGAATTGTTGTTGGCCACCTGTCGGCGGGTTTTACCCTGGCCACCGATGGCCAGGCCTGGTGGACCGACCACCAGATCTTCCACCGCTTCGCGCGGCGAGTGCGACGCTCCAAATCGCGGGGCGGCGCCAACCTATTGGACATCGAATCGCTCCAACGGGGCGACTACGTGGTTCACGACACCCACGGGATCGGCAAGTACCTGGGCATCGAGCGGATCAAGGCGGGCGACCAGGAAGTCGATGTGCTGGTGATCCAGTACGAAGGCAAGGACCGGCTGCGCGTGCCGGTGGCCGAAATGGTCCGGATCCAAAAGTACGGTTCCCGCGACGGCACCGAACCGCAACTCCACAAGCTGGGCGGCCGCACCTGGGAAGTGTTGAAGGAGAAGACCCGCAAGGC
>CAIKAA010000005.1 GCA_903825275.1 uncultured Fibrobacterota bacterium
CACCCGGGGTCTGGGGGTGGAACCCCCAGAGAATCCATCGGAGCCGCCAGGCTCCGAAAAAACCGGGCCGGTAGGCCCAATAAAACGGGTTTTCAAAAGACCAGAAAGCCTATGCACAAACCTCGACGATATTTGTCGTCAGGCGATCCCAATCAATTTGTGCGTCTGCAAAGACAACCGCCAGACAGGATTTGCCAAGCACAAGTCCACAACCGCCGCAATGTTGGCCGCGCGGCGATCCGGATCCGGATCGTCCATGGGCTGCAGGAACCGGTGGCGAAACGGCAAAGTTTCCAAGCGCTCGAGATCAAAGTTTTGGGGCCAAACCACCTTGAGTTCGTCGCCACTTTCCTGGACCCACCGCGCACCCGCCTTGGGACTCACGCAAATCCAATCAATCCCCGGTGGGGCCTGAATCGTGCCATTGGTTTCGAGAGCAATTTCGAACCCTCGCCCATGCAGTTCTTCCACCAACGCGCCGTCAAGCTGCAACAAAGGTTCGCCGCCGGTCACCACGACCAGGGCTTGGCCCCAAGTCGCCTTCCAGCGCGCTGCGACAGAATCTGCCAAAGTTTCGGCAGATGGATATTCTCCTCCGCAATCCCCATCCGTCGACACGAAATCCGTGTCGCAAAATCGACACGCAGCATCGAGCCGGGTCTCGGGACTTCCGTTCCAAAGATTGCATCCGGAAAACCGCAGGAAAACCGCTGCCCGTCCCGCCTGGGCGCCCTCGCCTTGGAGAGTGAGGAAAATTTCCTTGACCCGATAACTCACGGCGTCGTCAAACCAAATAGAGGGAGCAAGGGATCTTCGTGCCCCGCTTCGTGAAAGCCTGCCAGGCGCAATTGGCAGGAATCGCAACCAAGACAAGGCGCGCCCCGGGGATCCGGATCGTAGCAGGATCGGGTCAGCGAATAGTCGACGCCCATCGACATGCCCAGCCGGATGATTTCTGATTTCGATAATTTTTGGAGCGGCGCCACCACATGGACCCCAGGTCCTTCGGTCCCCATCTTGGTGGCGAAATTCGCCATCCGCTCAAAGGCTTGGATGAACTCGGGTCGGCAATCGGGATACCCCGAATAATCTACCGCGTTGACGCCGATGTAGAGATGGGTGGCTTCGACGACTTCGGCCCAAGCCAGCCCCAACGCCAAAAAGACCGTGTTGCGGGCCGGAACGTACGTGGACGGAATTCCGCCCCCAATCTCGGTTTCAGATCGCCCTTTGGGAACTTCGCCCTGGCCCGTGAGGGAGGACCCACCCAAAGCCGAGAGGTCGATGTCCATGACGCGATGCTCCACGGCCCCCAATTCCTTCGAGAGATGCGAGGCGGCTTCTAGTTCCACGGTGTGGCGCTGGCCGTAGCGAAATGCCAAGGTTCGGCACTCGAAACCTTCCCGGATGGCACATGCCAAAACGGTCGCGGAGTCCAAACCTCCGGACAAAAGGACGATGGCGCGGCGGATCGATGACTTTTCCATGACAAGAAAAGATACCCTGCCTCAAAGAATTGCATCTTTAGATCTGTGAGACGGATTCAGTTCAAAATTCCCAAACCTTCCACCACCATTTGGTTGAACCTCGCGGCGGTGGTCGCGTTGTGTTTTAGTGGTTTGGCCGGCGGGTTCTTCCTCCGCCAGACCCGTTTTGAAAACGCCCGTTGGGAGCGAAGCAGTCGGCTGGAAGAAGTCCGGGAAACCCTGAAGAACCGGGAATTCGACGAACTGGCAATTTCTTCGCGGGACCTGGCCTCCCAAGCCTCGAAAATTTTGGAAGGCACCGACGGGTCCTCCCAGGCCTTTTTGGCCAGGATGGCTGGCGAATTGGTTCTCACCGGGGCCGACATGGGCTTTGTGCTCGATAGTTCTGGGCGCGTCACTCTGCGGATCCAATCTCCCGTGGAGCCCGATATTTTGGGAACCAACCTCTCTCGTTCCCGGTACTTCAAAAAGGCCCGTCTGGGTGCAAAAGACGAGGTTCCGACCTTGGATACCCTGCCGAAACATCAAAGCCTTTATGCTTCGTGCCCCATCCAAAGTCGAAATGGACGGTTTTTGGGTGTTGTCGTGCTGCGTCTTCCCGCCCCACGGGTCGAAGAAAAATGCCTAGCCACGATTCCCGATCCAACCGCACTTTTGTCGCCCGAGGGCGTTGTTTTCGCCGCCAATGCCTCCTCTTGGCCACTCCAGGCACCCAACCACCCGCCGAGTTCCAACCTGTCGATCTGGGACGCCCCACAATCCGGAGATTCGCTTACCCTCTTGAGGGGGGATGGGAAGCAACGCGCCGTGGAATGGCAGGGCAAAGACTATTGGGTGTTGCGGTTAAATGTTGGAAATGGTTGGCAAATTCTGTCTTTGCTTCCCCAAACGGCCAGTCGACCCCTCACCAAGACGCAACGGGAAGTGGTTTACGGCTTGGTGTTTGCCTGGTGTATTTTGGTCGCCCTGGCGATCGTATTGGTCGCAGGAATGCAAATGATCCTGCGGGCGGAATCCGACCGGAACCGCCTCTCCAAGCGGCTGGAAGAAGCCGAGAGATTGGAATCCTTGGGTCGACTGGCGGGAGGTGTCGGCCATGACTTCAACAACATTCTGACCGCCATTATCGGCTATGCTTCGGTTCTTGAATTCAAACTTCCCGACGATTCGACGGACAAGGACTTGGCGCGCCGAATTGGCTCGGCGGCCAAGCGGGCCTCGGAAACCGTTCGCCAATTGATGGCCTTTGCCCGCCGATCGGGCCTACAAGCCAAGCCAATCGGGATGCACCGTTTGATCCGGACCTTGACGGAAACCCTGGCGAGTTCGCTGCCCACGGGGATCGAACTGCGTCTGGATTTGAGCGCTTCCCGCGATGTGGTGGTGGTGGACGCCAGCCATTTGCACCACGCCCTTTTGAACCTGGCTCAAAACGCCCGCGATGCGATGCCGCATGGAGGAACCATTACGATCTCGACAACCCTGGTGGAAGCCGACTCGGGACGGATGCTGGAAATTCGAACGGCGGACAACGGGGTCG
>CAIKAA010000006.1 GCA_903825275.1 uncultured Fibrobacterota bacterium
CTGCCCTTCGAGACGTCCCTTCGGGACTCCTCAGGACGAGCGGAGGATCAACGACTCAGGCGACGACGGGATACTTCCAGCGCGCGAGCTTGCCGTTCACCGCCTCGCCCGCGAAGATGCGGAAAAGGTCGTGGGCCACGCGGCCGGGAATGGCGCAGTTGTAGATCTGGTCGGTGGTGTAGCCATACTTGAGCTGGATCTGGGCCACCTTGAGTTGGAGGTCCCAATGCCACGGGGTCTCGGGCGAGCGGTGGCCTTCCAAGGCGGTTCCCACCCGTGGCTGGAACGGACCCGCAAGGCAATTGACGCCCTTGGAGGCGAGGTACTCGACGCCTTCCAAGATGGAATCCTTGGGCTCCAATCCGGCGACAATATTGGACTTCACGAAACCACGTCCGAACACTTCGACCGCCGCCTCCAGAGCCGCGATCCAGTGGGCTTGGCCACCGGTGCGTTTTTCCTTGCCAGGGCAGATCGCCTTGAAAATGTCCTTGTCCCAAATTTCCAGATTGATGGAAACCGAGTTGAAGCCCGACTCCTTGTACTTCTCCAGCATCTTCAGGTCGGCAGGCGCTCCGATCACGGCGGTGCCGCGAAAATGGCTCAGACCCGTGAGCTCGCGGATTTCTTCGGCGGCATCCAAATAGTATTCCAGCTCGCGGCGCTCGGGAATGAATCCCCCGGTAAGGTTCAGGTGGTTGGCCGTGCCTTCTTCGCGGGCCAGGGCGAAGGTCTCGGCCACCTGGCGCGGGCTCTTGAGGTACACGCTTGCGCCCTCGGTGAGGCGGGCGCGGTGGTTGAAGTCGCAGAACTTGCAATCTTCGTTGGTGTCCTTGAGCGAGCATTCGTTGGAGAACGCGATGCGCAGTCCTCCCTCGGGATTCACGGATCCGATCTGTTCGAACCGTTCGCCGGTGCTGAGGGTGCGCCCCAGCACGCGGTGGCGCCGGATCAGTTCCACTTCGCGCGATTCGCCCTCGGGAACCTGGAGCACCAACACGCCGTCGCGATGGTCCAGAGTGTAGGGCGAACGAGAATGGTGACGCAAACCGACATGGATTCCGCTGTCCAGCCAAAAGGCATTTTGGAGACCGCTATCGGGCCCCTCGACGGTGGGCTGGATTCCCGCGGCGATTTCCTCATCGCTCTGCGACAGCAGCGCGATCGCCTGCTTGTCGAATCGAACGCCTTCCATTTCGATCTCTAGGCGCAATCTTGCCTCGTCCAACAATTTTTGGCGATCGTGGCGAGGATCGATTCCCGAAACGGATTCGACGAGGCCGGAAGGCGCGGACAAGGTTTGGGTGCTCATGGAGGTTCCTTTGAAAATCTTGGTTGGTTTTAGGGAGGAGAAGAATCCAAGTGGCTTGCGAATCGCGAGATCCTAGGGCACCGGTTCAAAAATCCCCAGAGGTTCCGGACTGGTTGCCGCAATGGGCAACGCTTGGGGGCGGATTCCCGACGGTGCAGGCACCGGCGTCGCGGAAAGGACACGCACGATGCGGGAGACCAGCCAGAGTGCGCCCCGCGTGCCAGCCAAGCTCTGGTCCAAGACCAACTCGTCTCGCAAGGGGTTGGCGATTTCGACCAGGGCTGCAGCGGTCGATTCGGTCCAGGTTCGTTCCAAGGAACTTCCCAAAACCAACTCGGCCTTGGCCTCGGAAAGGATGCGGCGGATTTCGGACGAGCTGTCGGCGAAGAACAAATCGATCTCGATCCCTTCGGACGCCTCGCGAGCCAGGCGCACCAGGTTGGGCCGAGCCTCTTCGGGAGGATTGTCGGTCACCACCAAGGTGGTCACCAGTTGCCCCAAAGTACCCGACAGAAACCGTGCGATGCCCACCGCCGTTCCCGATGGTGCCACCACTGCGGTACGGCGCTGGAAGGAACCCGTGAGCAGGGCGGGAGCCGCCTTTAGCAGGAAATGTCGCTGGCGGGAATCCAGGTTCTTCGACAGCTCTTCTAGCTGGGGAAACGGAAGCTGGATGGCCTGGATCACCTGGGCCAGAAGCAAGCCAACATCCCGGCTTCCCACCGGCAGATAACCAAAATCCAACAGGGGAATTCCGTCGCGGTCCTTGAGGAACTGCGCCGCCGCCGATCCCCACGGCGACAACACGATGTTCAGGCTGGCATGACGCGCCTTCTTCCAGGCTGCGGGACGTTCCCCGATGCCAAACAAACGCTGGACCCGCAGGCCCAACCGTTCCAGTTCCTCCTGCAATGCCTGCAAATCCCCTTCCCAAAAGGGATCCGAACCCGGCGCTATCCCCCACAGATTGACAAGGTCCGCCTGGGGGTTCCTGGGTGAATCCTCCAAGGTGGGAAGTTGTTCCAAAATCTGTCGCGTCGAGGTGGCGTATCCGTGCCAGGCGTTGCCCTTGAATCCGGGCGTGGAAATTCCGATCACGGGATAACGCTGCTCGCGCGATTCCTTGACCATGGCCGGCACGTCGTCGCCCACGGTTTCCGGAACGCAACCGGTGGCCACCACATAAAGGTCGCCCCGAAGCACCTTGACGGTGTTTTTCAACTGCTCGCGCAAGCGCGAAGTTCCGCCGAACACCACATGCTTTTCCTGCAAATTGGTGGCGCTGGTCTCTTGCCACCCGGCAGTCCCGCCCAGGGATCCGGCCAAGGTGTTTTCGCCGGAGCGCGCACCCAGCGAGCATCCCGCGCTGGCATGCAGGACCGGCACCAATCCCTCGACTGCCGAAAGGGTTTTGATGGCGCCGTGGAGGGTGCAGCCATTGCGGTCTTCATGGAGGGACTGCGACATCATTTGACCTCTTGCTTGATGTACCAGTGAACGCTCTTTTTGAGCCACGACGGATCGTAGGGCTCGTCACCGCCATCGGAGAGAAAGCGGGACAGGGATCGATTCGCCAGTGCCCGTTCCACTGCGTGCGCCAAGCGCTCCAAACCGGCGAATCCCAACAGCGGCACGTTGTCGAGGTTCACGACCGGAATTCCAGCGCGAAGCACATGGATCGGCGGGATCCCGGCGGTGATGTACAGGTCGGGCTGGAGCTTGGCCAGCAGATTGACTTCTTCGAATGCCTGCCCCTCTCCCACCAAAACCGGGATCTCGGATGCCTGCTCGACAAGTTCTGTCAACAAACCGGCATGGCGCGGGGCCGTCCAGGGTACTTTGGTTCCCACAATTCGGAGTCCAAGCTCTTTGGCCACTGGCCCGAAGGCAAAGGCCTGCGAAGCGGGAAGGTTGACGAACACCCGTGCGCCGCGCACCGTTTCGCTGGCGTTCAGCACTCCCTGGACGCGCTGGGATTCGCGCTCCACGAGCTGCTGCGCTTCCTCGGATTTTCCCAGCGCGGCCCCCAGCGCGACGAACCAATCCGCCGTCCCCTTCGAGCCGATCGGCACGGGTCCTTTGAGGAAGGGAATTCCGTACACCTCCTCAAAGGCCGTTCCGGCGTAATCGGCGGTGTCGGGATCCAGTCCGATCGAGACCTTGGCTTCGGATAGCTTGTGGGCTTGGGAAACACTGGCGTAGCGCGGGAACACCACGCTTTCCACACCCAATTCGGCCAGCAGGTTTTGGAACTGATCTACGTCGGCTCGGTTTTCCCGCACGGCCAGCAAGTTCACATGGCCCCCTTCGGCGCGACGGCGCAACGGGAGCAGATGCTTGATCAGGGAATGGACCGCGACGTCTTGCCCGGTGGAACCGATCTTGGAGCGAAATCCATCGGTGTAGATCGCAATGACAGGAAGTGACAACTCGTCCTTCAGCTCTTCGGTCACCGAATCGATGTCGTCGTTGTTGATCGCCACCACCGGAGTCGAGACCACCGCAATCGCCTTGGGAAGATACGTCCGGTAGATTTCCTGGATCGCCTTGCGCAGCTTGGCATCGCTTCCCATGATGGAGTCGCGCTCGGTCAGGTTGGTGGACACCCAAGGGCCGGCGGCCTTGGTGGCCCCGTGCATTCCCGCGGCGCAACCGGCCGGTCCGTGCACCACGATGGCCAACCCCTCGATGGTGCGCAACACGTCCAAAGCGTGCTCCACGTCGCTGGGAAGATCTTGGGCATAGGTGCGGACCCTCGATTCCAGGTCGCTGGATCCATCGAGAGAAACCTGGGTGGCCTCCTTCAACAAGTCTTCGACCTGGCCGCTCCAGGCCCCGATGGCGCCCAAACGCTTTTCGCGGGTGGGAGACGTTTTCTGTCGAGCGAAGGCCATGTCAGATCGCTCCCTGGGGCTGCACGACACCGTTGGCTTCCTGCAAGATCAAGTCGCCCCAGTTGCGGGCCCAGACGCGCAGATCGTTCACGGCCAGTGGGCGCGGAATCACCGGGCTATCGTCTTCGTAGACGTGCTTGGCCAGCTCGCGGTAGATGTCGGCGTGTTCCGAATCCGGCGAGGCCTCGATCACGGTTTGGCCGTACAACTCGGCCTGCGACACCGTGAGGGAACGCGGGATGTATTGGATGGCGCGAGTCCCCGTCTGGTTGGCGAAGTCGTCGATCAAAGATCGCGAATAGGGGGCGCTCAACCCGTTGGCGATGATGCCGCCCAATTTGGCGCCGCCCGAAGGCGCGTATTTGTTGACGGCCTTGAACAGGTTGTTGGCGGCGTAAATGGCCATGAAGTCGGAAGACGACACCACGTAGACGCGGTCGGTCAGTCCTTCGCGGATGGGAATCGCGAATCCGCCGCAGACCACGTCGCCCAGCACGTCGTAGAGCACCACGTCGGGCTTGAATTCTTCGAACA
>CAIKAA010000007.1 GCA_903825275.1 uncultured Fibrobacterota bacterium
AACAAGGGGCTCAACTGGGGCAACTATCATGGAACCGGTTCCTGGAATGGCTACATTCCCAACTTGGGACTTCGCAATACCTGGGCCTATTCGGTGCCCCCACGCATCAATTGGATGGATCCGTGGTTTTACCTGAACGACCCAACCGTGACAGTGGTTCAACGCACCCTGTTTGCCGATAATCAGGACGGTTCTCCGATCCAGGATGGCCTTAAGTGGAACGCTCGATCTTCGGGCAAAACCATTGGCGGGCAAGCGTCGTTTGGCGGCTACAAAGCGGGCCAACTGGGTTGGTGGTACCGTCCTTCGCGCGTCATGTGGGACAGTGGTTCGAGAGACACCGCCCTGGTCGTGAATCAGAACGTTGTGCCGCGCACTTGGAAGACGAATCGCTGGGGAGATACGCTAACAGAATTGGACTACATCGAAAACTGGGGCAACCATGGCGGCCCCGGTCCTTACGACACCGCCATCTGGAGCCATCACGATTTGGTGTTTCGTCCGCGACTTCGCGTCAACGACAGGACCATGGGTGTGGTTTGGGATACCACCGAAGTTGCTTGGCCAAATGCGGTCTGGGATGGTTCAAACGCTCATATCGACGACTCCACGTTCGCCGACCATCGTTTGGATTTGGATTCCCAGAGCTTGGGCCGGACTTGGGGGCTTCGCCGACAGGTGTTTGGACCCGATTCGCTTTGGAGTCCCGACAAAGCCAAACCCAAGGATTCGGTCCAAATTTTGGTTCGCAGCTTGTTCCCCAACCTGCCCGACGAGGCTTGGGCCGGATCGGTCGCGGGGCGTTCGTCCCACCGCTTGTATTCGTTTGTCCGTGCCGCCAGTTTGAAATGGGGCATCCAGCCGTTTGACAGCCTGGGGCGCTTGATGGACGGGCAAACAGACATCTCGTGGAGATTAGATACCACAGCGCGCGACACCTTGCGTTGGCACAGCGTCTGGACGAACCGGGACACCTTCGTGGTGGCGGCCAAGCCACGTCTGATCGCCAAATACGGCTACTCACCCTCACGGCTGGAACAATGGTCTTCGGCCTCCGATCCCCTTTTGCAACCCACCGGTGGTTGGATCCATCTGAATCAACGGTTCGGGCAAGGTGTTACGGGTTACGAGCCTTGGCGCAGCGGGATCCGCGTGGTTCCTGTGGCCGTTGACAAAAAACGTCTCGATTCGATTCCTTGTTACAAGCCCTCGGTTGCCTCGGCCTTTGTTCGGGCTCGCGATTCCCTGACCAAAGCCTGTACCGACAGCGTGGTTCTGAATCCCAATCTATTGGCGACCACGGCCCCCTCGGCCAAGTGGACCTTGGAACTGTATTACCCCGATGGCCAGACGGCTAATCGCGACATTGTTTTGCGCGGCACGCCTTCGCTTCACGATGTTTCCATGGGTTTGGCCTCGTCCCAGTCCAGTCAGAGGTGGGTGCGGTTGACGGGAAACCTCCCTGCCGCAATTGTTCGAAACGGGCGTTCGCTCAAAGTGCGCTCGTGGCGTGCCTTTGGCGTGCAAGACACCGATTGGATTCGCCTAGAACCCCCTCGGGCCTTGACCGATTCGGTGGATTTGTGGACCGCCATCCGGCGGCCTTCCGAACGCCAAAATCCTTGGGCCACCGATTCGTTGCGGGATCTTGGATGGTGGAACATCACCGGACGCCAAGGGACGGCCTCCTTTGTGTTACGGGTAACAGCCCAGGATACCGTCTCGGGGCTTTTGGAAAATTTGTGGCTGCGTCGCGACTTCGTGATTGGTACCCCTCGCTCCCAAGACTCGGTGACA
Organism: uncultured Fibrobacterota bacterium; assembly: GCA_903825275.1. Classification (GTDB taxonomy): domain Bacteria; phylum Fibrobacterota; class Fibrobacteria; order UBA5070; family UBA5070; genus UBA5070. Next base: position 1,798 of record CAIKAA010000007.1, read on the forward strand.
TTGAAGGATGCCTATGGACGCGCCCAGTTGTCGATTGCCGCGGATAGCACGAATGCCGATACGCGACCGGTAGTTTTGAACACCTTGGCAGGTGCGGATCTCGATCAAATGGCCATTCCAGGACTACGGCCCGTGGGACCGGTCATTTCCATGTCTCCGAGCGGCATGACGTTCCGGAATCCTGCTGCATTGCGCTATTCCTTGACGCTTCGCGAAGTGCTGGCCCAGATGGGGTCGATATTTCCCGACACGACGTTGACCGTCCCTGTCTCGCAGCTTCAAAGTTGCACGACCTGGGTGAGTAAAAATTTGGCCGTATGGGTCCTTTCCGACTCCAAGACTTTGGAAAAAGTCCCCACCTCGTTTTCCGTCACCAGAACCTCGCAAGGAAATGTTGCCTCCCTTGATTTCGACAAGATCATTTTGGTGGGACTGGTTCCGCACTTTTCCCAAGCGATGGTGTTGGTGGGAGATCTGTCCCGCAACTTGGCACCCCAGTGGGTTTCGGCGCGAGTGGTCGGTGGGCAACTGGAATTGAATTTGGATGGACGAATGCGCCGCCAATTGGTGAGCTGGAACTTACCGGCCATCGAGGTCCGGGCCCAACCAGTCGGGACCATCGACACCTTGCCGGCTTATACCAAACGCTGGCTTATCAACCCGCGTTTTGGGGGAACCTATGACTCGCTCCTTGTGATCGACACGGCTCTTCAATCGGCCTTGGCGCGAGGTCAGGTCCAATTGCGGGCGAGATTTGTCGATGCTGTTGCCTCCAATGTGATCCTCCCCCTCGCCCCGGAGCGGGTTCCTGTCTTGGATCAATTCGTGTTTGATCCGCGTCGGTTGGCAGGTAACTGTGCCGCATCCGGAAAATTCGGCTGGACTTCTGATGGAGTTGGGTCCGCGCGGATTCGCATCACCTCCTCGACAGGTGCCTTGGTCGACAAGCTGGAGGTTCCTGTTACGATTGGAGCCAACCAGGTATTGTGGGGCCCTTGTGCCTCGGGGGCCCGTTTGGCCAAGGGAATCTATCGCGCCGAGATCCGTTCGGTAAGTGTGACAGGAATTGTCTCAAGCAATCCGGCCAAAATCCTTTGGATCGGGATCGATACCGCTGCTCCGGCCTTGAGGGTGTTGGAGTTTGGACCCTCGGTGGTCGGGCTGGCTGACTCGGCGTCGGGAAGATTGCGCTGGAAACTTTTGGCGTTGGGGATGAAATCGAAAACCCTCAAGGTTTCGGCCTCGCGGACCAATGGATTTTTGGAAACGGGAGTTTTGCAAAAGTGGTCGGGAACCAGCACCGTCCTCGGATCCGACTCGGTGCTTCTATCGGGACAATGGAACGGATTCGCCGATGCGGCCTTGGCCAGGGCGGGAGACTGGTCGTTTGACGCCTCGATCGATTCGACGGCACGGGAAACCGTGCCCTTCCAGGTGGTTCGAGATTCCCTCAATATTTCGTTGAGTGTTTCGGATACGGTGGTGTCCAAGCGGGACGGCCGGAGTTTGGTGGTTCGCATTTCGATCGATGAGCCCTTATTGGCCTCGGTCTGGATGGAAGATCCCGTGGGCGGCGTTCGCACATTTTTTGGCACGCCACGCACGCCGTCTCGCAACATCCTACCAGGATCCCCCAGTTGGTCGGTCTTGGTCGACAGTATGAAAATTGGGGTCCATCGCGTTTGCCTAGAGGTCAATGGGGATTTGGGTGGACAGAAAACCCTTTGCAAACAAGTGCGTGTGGTGGATATGGGGCCTGGCATCACCGTGAATCGCGTTCGGCCCTCCGATACCCTCTGGGTGGGTTGGCCCGATGCCTTCCTGGCCAAGGTGCCGGGGCGGGCGAATGCGGTGGTCTTGGAAGGCGTTGCCTTGCACCAAGGACGTGTGATCTTCGCGGTGGCACATCGGGGACGAATTTTGGCCCAAGACACGGTTGACGTCCAGCCTGGCTCGTTTGCCTGGAGTTGGAAACCCAATCCAACCGACCCTCATATTTTCCAGGATTTTGCCGAAATCCGCATCTCGCCCATGGTCTCGAAGGATTCGGCCCTACTACCAACAGTGGCGGCCAAACTTCTGTTGGTGACGGTTCCCAAGGCGATCATTTGGCCGGGTCGCAAGAATCCGTCCTATGTCCAGCGCATCCAAAGTTTCTTGGCCGTGCGCGGGATCGATGCCCGGATTGGGGACACGACTCTGGTGTTGCAATTCTTGGATGCCTCCCCCAAAGGGACCTTGGTGTTGTTGGATTCGGTCCTTCCCAGTGCGTTTTGGAAGGGGAACGATCGCTCACCGCTATTCAATTGGTCCAAGAAGGGTGGCAATCTGGTCTTTTCGGGCGCCCCGGCCTTTTCTGCGCGATTCGATGAAGCCGGCGTGTTGCGTCAGGCCGATTCGACGGACCTGTTCCGTGCCCAGGTTTACGGACTCCCCTTGGTCCCAGGCTTGACGAGTGATCACAACGCCTACCTCTCGTTTGCCCGAGGGATCCGTCGGCCTCCGATGCGATCGGATTCGGTCGATGCCTGGACGTCGCGAGCCTGGCCGTTGGCCATACGGGATTCCATGCGCTCCCCGTACCGGTTGTCGTGGTTTGACTCGATTGGAATCCAGGTGGATTGGGGAATGCTTGCTCGCAAATTCGACACCCTTCGCGCCCCCAATGGCACCATCAAAAAGATCGATACGGTGCGTGTGGGATCGTTCTTGTTCTACCCACCGGCCCGGGAACGCAAGGGAATCTTGCTGGAAATTCCGGATCTGCGAACTCTTGCGGAAGCAGACAAAGGCGCGAGCTACATCTACAACGCATTGTTCGTTCCCGATCAAAGTGTGCTTGCCGACAATGTCCAAATTGTTACGAGCCCCCGCAAAGGTCGCCTCAAGGGCTGGAAACCGATTCCGGGAGACACCCTTCGCATCGCTATCTCTCTAAAATTCCGGTCGGGTGGAATCATCGACAGCCTTGTTTCGACCAAAGTTTGGGCGAATCTTGGGGGCTGTACGCCGGTTTCCTGGGTGGTGAAACCAGTCCGAGCAGGACGCGATTCCGTTGGTGTCATGACGTGCATCTTGCCCGACTCGGCCAAGTACGGCATCCGTCAGGGGTTGGTCAAGGTGGACAGCTTTAAGCTGGTCTTGCCAACGGGCGATACCTTGATCGAGCCTGACCTTCGCAACAACGTTTTGGCATTCACGGTGGATGTCGGGGACACCGCACGGCCAAAGTTGCGCTGGTTGGACAGCGTGGTCAGGAAGACTCAGGGACTCCTGCGAGTGATCCCGGTTCGCCCGGGTGCCGAAATTCCCCTTTCCGCCTTGGCTGGAACCAAGCACAAACAGGCGGGATGGACCACGCTTTGGAAGAATGGCGCCATGCCCACAGGCGAGGCGATCCAATCCGATTCGTTAACCATCGATGCCGGGGGTGATTCCGTGGTTTTGGCATGGACCGCAGACATACCGGAACTGGCCGAAGACCAGTCGATCCGGTGGATCCGGTTGACCGCACGGGATCGCTACAACAACCAAGACAGCCTGATCATGGGTTTGGAGGTTGATGCCGTGCCGCCAGAAATTGTCGACATCAAGGGAGTGGGCCTCGACGGATCGGTCTTTACCTCGGTGATGGACGCCTCTTCGGGCGATACCGTCTATGTCTTTCGGCCCACCACGGGTCAAATGGATCCGACCACCAAACGAATGAAGCTCCGCATTCACGTCACCGACACCCGGGGCTTGGGAGAAGTGGACGGAATGGTCCCCACCAAAACTGTGTGGGCGACCCTGAGGGGCCAAAAGGACACGACCCTCGATGTTTGGGTGACTCCGGAAATCGACACGAGCTCGGGAGACCCGTACATGGTTGTTGCCAAGGATTTGGCGGGGAATGAAACCAAGGTTCGGTTCCGGGTGTTTGCCGACCGGCTTCCCCCTTGGTTCACGGTCCACCAAGTGCGAAAATCCGACGGACATGGCTGGTTGGTCTACCCGACCTTGATCGACTCGTTCCAACGCCAACAGCGTGGGAATCGCGATTCGTCGGATTCCGTGCGGGCCAAGGTCAAGTTCTTGGTGGCCAACGGCAAACGACTGATGTCGCCCACGAGCTTGGACACTGCCAATCCGTTACATGGTCAACCGCGCGCCAAGCTATTGGGGTATTCCGTCCTTTCCCATGAAGCCATAGCGATCGTTCGGGTTGGCGACACGTTGGACTTGGACATCAGCACCCAAGACGACGGCAAGGTGGCCGCGTACCGGATCACGCTGGATGGCAAGCCTTTGGACACTTCTGCCTATCGCGGATTGGATTCGATCCTGTACTTCCATCCAGTGGAGCATTTGCGTCGATTTGTTGCCACGCGCCGCAAACACAAGTTGGTGGTGTGGGGGCAAGATGCAGTAGGCAACCAGGATTCGTTGACCTTGTGGTTTGTGGATTCGCTTCCCGATCTGCAGGTGGTCGATCCCCAAAACGACCATCATGTGGGCCAAGACGTGGGCGAAGTCTACATGCGCCAAACCTTGGTGACAAAAACTGACGGATCGCAGAATGTGCGCACCCATTGGTTGATCCATTCCTGGAATCCATTGGCGTCAGGCCAATCCTGGAATCCGCCCTTGCGGCTCTATGTGGATGCCGACGGCGATAGCACCACGGGTGATACCGCCTTGGCCATGCGTGGTGCCGATCGGGCCTTGGAACTGATTTCCGGCAATGGCAGCGACACGGGTCGGGGTGCGTACCTATTGCCCTACGCCTATTCCAACGGTCGTTGGGTGGTGATCGGGGACACGATTCGCGAAGGGGTCCTCTCGCCATTGGGCATTGTTCATTTTGGCAACCATCCCGATAACCCAGCCACACAGATGGTCGGGACGGGCACGCAAATCCTGCCCAGTGGTCGCCAAGCAGGTGCCAACTTGGGGGCCTGGGAGCTGGGGTGGGATATATTCCCCCAAGGCGACAAAACCCGTCCCGTGCGTTGGTCGATCGTCTCGACCGGTGCGGGCGATACCGTGGTCGATACGGCGACCGGCGGCATGAGGGTCTTCGATCCCTACGGATTACGACCCGTGGTGGTCGATGGAGATGTCTCGGAATGGAGGTCCACCCAAGTTCCCCAAATGCGGGTCTGGACAGGGACGACCGTTTCGGGAAGCCAATTGCGGGTTCGGCTGGCGGTGGCCAACGACACTGGGGCCAGCGTGAACGGTGGGTTCGAAGTCCGGTACTACTTCAAGGGACTGGCAGGAACCACGGCGGCGTTGGAAACCAATGGACAGGTGGCTGCCTTTGCGGGCAAACTCACAGTCGACCAGCCCGTCAAGGTGCCAGGTGGACCTCGCAATACCGATTCGCTGCTTTGGTCGGTGTCGGTGAAGTGCACCGGTTGTTCGTTCAATTCCCAAGGTGCACCGTGGGGATTGGGACGCCTCACGCTTACCGGACCCTCGGCGCGCCCCATGACCAGTTCCTTGGCCGACGACTGGAGCTATTTGTCGGACACCGCACTCAAGCTCAATCCCCATGTTCCCGCTTGGTTGACGGGCGGCACTTTGGTTTGGGGTCAAACGCCTCCGGTTCGCCCTCTCTTGCCTCCCACGGTTTGGATCGAGGACTTGGGAACGGGGATTTGGCTGTCGGGCCAAGGGCGTTCGGTGATAGGTCATTGGATCGATCCAGAAGACGGTGCCAGTCTGGTGGCGAGCTGGACAGTGAATGGCCAACTTCAGGCGGTGGTGACGAGCGGTCGGCTGGATCTATCCTCTGTCGATTCCGGCTTGGTGCACTTGCAGTTGCAAGTCTTCGATCCTTTGGAACCAACACGCCAAGGTGTTGCCGACAAATATTGGCGCGTACTGCGTGCCCAAGACACCTTGTCGTGGGTGCCTTCGGATTCGATGAATATTCTGGAAGGCCCGGGCCCTTGGCATCTTTCCGAGCGTTGGGGAGATGGGCTTGGATTGCCAACCGATACCCTGTCGATGCCGACGATGGATACGGCGAGCACGGCAACCGAAGACCAGATCTGTACAGGGCGACTGCGGCCCGTGAAGGGGAACACCCTATTGCGGATCCCGTTCTCGCAGCGTCACTTCTTGGGAATGAGGATCGATGCGCCCAGCGCCCAAGTGAACATGGCACGGTTCACCCATTTGGAATTCTGGGTCGCGACAACCAAGACGTGGACCAATCGCTTTCATTCGCCCGAAATTCCGGTGCGTTTTTGGTTGACCAAACAGGTCAAACCAGGCGTTGGAGATGAGAATGGGGGAAGTGAGGAAGATTTCCAGATCTTGCAGACCTATCTGCCCTCGGGTCGCCTCACCAAGAAATGGCAGAAGGTCTTGATCCCGTTGGCCGAACTGATCCAGACGCCTTACCAGGCAGCCAATTCACAGGATTCCTTGTGGTTCTTGAAATTCATGTTGGACCACCCGTGGGCCAATATGGAAATCGACAGCACGCGCCGCGCCGACCTGTTGATCGATGGCATGCGTCTGGTCAAGTTGCCCACCATGAATGGAATCCGCACCACGCGTCGGACCGAGGTTTCCGTGACCGGATTTACGGCAGGGACATGGGGGCAGAAGGATTTGTGGCTTGGTGCGCGGTTGATTCATGCGGGACAGGCCAGGTTTCCCTCAGACAGCGTGGAGATGGTGACCTATTCCGGTGACCGGAATTGGAGAGATGATCCGACAATTTCTTGCAATTCTTACAACAACCAATCCAGACTGCGCTATGGAACGGACGAGTCCGTGGATTCATCGGCTTTCTGTACAGATGGTGCGGGGGTTTATGCAACAGATTCTCTTGGGAACTTGAGACGAGACATGTTGCCTTTCCTACAGGCTTTGCCAACTGTATTTACCTGGAGAGGACAATCCGTTCTCCTTCCCACGGGAAAGGGTGTCTCGTTGCTTGCCAAGCATCCAATGCAGTCCTTGCCCGTGGCCACCGATACCCTTCACATCAGCTTTCCGAAATTCGAGGATTTTACGCCCTATCTCCTCGATCATGTGGATGTGTTCCGGCAAGTTCGTGACCCATTTGGGATTGGGGTTTGGAAGCGTGTTTGGGGGCGCGCTCTGCCCGGAGAATTCCAAGACACCGTTCAGTACTACACGTCGATTCCATTGGCCAGCCCAGTGGATACCAGCGCTTTGGCCAGTACCTGGATCGACCAGGGTTGTAGTGATACGACACAACCGCCACCGCCTCCCCAAAACCCGGCCGATACGGCGTGGGGAACGAAGGCCGGACATGTCGGATCTTTGAAGAATACGGGTCGGGGGGTCATTTCTCTGGATTCGGTCTGGACCGATGGCAAGGCGGGAGTGCGCCAGTCGCAGAACAATCCGGACTACCATGTAGCCGCATCGTTTGTGTTCGACACGGTTTGGGCGAACCGGTCCGAATTCCGGATGGATGTTCACTTGCCCAGTGATTTGTACGGGCCAACCCAAACCGGTGCGTGGCCCGGCGAAGTGATGGTGGCCTTCTTTGATGGCAATTCTTGGCGATCCTTGTCGCCCCAAGCAGTTAGCGTGAATCAAGCGGTGGGACGCTGGCAGACCCTTTCGTTCCAGTATGACCCCCGTTGGACACAAATTGGCAAACCCTTCCAGGTATTGGTGTTGTTCAACGGCCATCCCACCAACACCTCTGCCGGTGTGATCGATTGGGGGGCGATGGGTGTGTACCCTTCACCCCAGGGATCGGGAATCGTCGTCCCTCCCAATCCACCTGTTACCCCAACTCCGGTCACGGCCATTTCGCTTTCCAGCCCAGGGCAAATTGGCGCTCCTGCTGGTGTGGTGTGGACTTCCGAATCGGTTTTGGGACGCACTTCGTTGGTGACGTCTGGGCCAGCAGGTGGCGGAGAGATGTTCCAAATCGCGATTCCCTGGGATACCGCCTGGGCCAACCGCCAAGCCATCGAGCTCGATGTGATGCTGGAAGGAATGTCGTGGACAGGGCAAGCCAACCTGGTCGCCATCCAAGGGGAATCGGGTCATTATTGGGACAACTTGGGTGTTGCGAATCTTCCGCCTCAGGGGACTTGGGCGCGACTGCGGTGGCCGCTTGTCGGCTCCAGATACCTTCCCGGGCATCCCGTGATTTTCAAGTTCTTTACCCAACTCAATGCTCCCGCCGGTGCGCGGTTCCACATTTCCCGCTTGACAGGTGAATTCTAATGCGCACAGTTCGAATCTTTTCTCTTCTGCAGATTTTGTCAGCCATCGCCTTGGCGCCCTCGGGTGCGTTGGCGATGATCTCGCGTCATAACGAGCAAGGTCTATCTCCCACCCACACCTACAAGCGATCGGGCCCCGATGGAGTGATCTCCAACTTGAACGGCAACCTCGTCGTGTCTTCGACTGCAGGGCAATTTGCGGGAGCTCCCTTAGGTGTTTCGGTGACTCGTACGTGGAACAGCCATTGGCGCGATCCGTTGTTTGTCCACCAGTTCGACATGGATCCAAGCAGCATTGATTTCAAAAATGTCCGCAAACCGGTGTACAGCGATCACCACTACGACTATGTCAGTCCAGTCTCGATTGCAGGTTTTGCCAGCCATCGAATCATGAAGTACGACAATCCGGTATTTGTCCCCAACGGCTGGGCCTTTGCCAGCGCGATCGGGGTGCAAATGTTGCAGCCCATTGTGCAAGAAGCGGTGATGCGAGCCTTAGACCAACAGCTCAATGGCGCGGTTACACATCTGTATCAGAGCATCAATGAGAAAACGGCGGCGGCAAACCTCTTGGGGAAGTCGTTCGATCCCAAGTCGCTAACGCAAAGTGAGCAAGAAACGCTTTCAAAAGTTCGGTTGGCAGGGGCTACGGTGCAGGCCGCCTTTTATTTGGCCCAAGGGGGTATGGACGATCTCCGTGCCCTGAACCGGTGCATCCAAAACGCTGCGGATGGGAAAACAGCTTCGGGTTGTGGGAACGCGGCCTTCAACGTGGCCCAGGTGGCTGTTGCTCCCTTTGAATGGGGAGGAACCGCTGCATCGGCTTTGTCCTATGCTCAAATGGGATACAGATTGGCCAATGGCGAGGCCAACGGCGAGGATTTGGCTTGGTTTTTCGGGAATGAAATAGCCAGATACATCGTAGGAGGGATTGTCGGTGGTGGCATGGCGGGAGGATTTGCCGGTGTGGCAGTGAGTGCGGCCATCCAACTCACGCGCGTTTATATCCAAATGGTCGACTTCGCCAACAAGACCTTTGATGTTGCCAACGTGAATGTCGCCCCGTGGGCGTTGGGAGTGAATGGTCGGCTGGGTATTTTGGGAGTCAACCATGAGAATGAGCGCCGGAAGCCCAATGGTCGATTCCACGTGGAATGGACGGAGTTATCTAAGGTGCCAACCGGAAGTGGTAAGGGAGCATCCACCCGGCAAGTAAGTACTCCCAATGGTCGTTCGCTTCATCCCGCTCCCGATTTGCAATTGGTTGGCTCGGATGGCGGAGCCTCGCGGTTCATCCTTTCCGATGATTCGGCCATCTCAAAGAATGGCTGGAAATGGTACGCCTACGTGAGTCTCTCGGATGCAGATCAACGCAAGATCTACTACGCGCGCCCTGCGGCCTTGCCCGAGGTATTCCACCTGGGAGCAGATTCAAATCGTGTGAAACTTGCCGCCAAGGCAGATTCCCTTTCACGATTGGATTCTGGGTATTATGTCGTGAAGGATCCCGATGGAACCATTGCCGAATATGGACGCGGGGGACACAAGTCGATCGACTCCTCCTATGCCAATTACCACACCTATTGGGCCGTCCCGACTCGGATCACGCATCCCACCGGCGATACGGTGGAGATCGTGCGCGACGGAAGTCAAAATTTGGTCCGGACCTTTGATCTCCGAACCGGGCGCGGGTTCGAGGTGGTTAATTCCACAGGTGGCGTGCAACGGGTGATCGGTCGGGTGTGGGATACAACCACGCTCAAGAAGCCAAATCCCACCATTCGGAGCATTGTCGACACGACCCTTTACGGGGTCGCTCCAACACCCTACAATGCCTTTGCTTCGAAAGATGGCGGATTTCTCCAGCAGAATTTTGATGCGGTGACTTGGGAAGCCCATCGTGTCAGCGCCACCCAGATCGACACCACTCGGTTTGGTTACACCAACGGGGATCTGACTTCGATTCGACATGCCAATGGCAGTCTGGTGAAATACACCTACCCCAGCGAGCGCCAATCGGCGCTGGATGGATTTGTGATGACCGATGCCGAATACCCCGATGAAAACGATCCTACAGTGATGACAAAACATGTCTACGACTATGTAGGCTGGGCAGCCAAAGACCCGCCGGTATTGAAAACTTCCGTCACCACGATTTTGACGCAGCCCAACCATATCGTTC
>CAIKAA010000008.1 GCA_903825275.1 uncultured Fibrobacterota bacterium
AAACCAATCCTTCTCCGGCCGCCGAACCAATTTGGAACGACTCAGAGACCGTCAACAACAACGTGTCGTACATAGTGCCGTACAGAAGCTTGGCGTCGAGCGCAACCGGGGGGACGGAGTCGTAGAGGGGATAAAATTGGCTAATTCCCCCACTGATCACTTCCAAGCGGCATCCGACACAGTAGGTGGCGTTCTTCAAGATTCCCGAAGGCAAACTGAATCCAGTTCCGATCCCGGAAGGAGTTGTAACAGCAATTGCGGTGTCAACTCCGCCCGCTGTTTTCCAGTGGGCCACGACTGATTGGGCCGCAGAAAGGGTTCCCCGAACCGAAACTCCCACGGAATCGGGCATTCCGTCGCCATTGGCATCCAGCATCCAGGAGGTCGCCGCCGGAGACGTTGTGATGGGGACCCAGACACTGGAATTGACGGAAGAATTCCCCAGGGTATCCGAAACACGAGCGCCCAGTCGCAGGGAATCGCTCCAAAGGATGTTGTTCCCCACAGGCAGGATCAACCGGATCAATTGGCCCTGGTTCCCGGCAGGCAGTGGAGTGGGATTCTTGGTGGGATCCACAACAAGGGATTGGGGATTCGAACGCGTTCCATACATAAACCATGGACTGGCGGCCGTGGCGGCAGGCCATTCCATCGCCCCTTCGCCCGTCCAGATCAGCAATGTGTCGGGATCGTTGTTCAAACCATAGGACAGGTGTGCGGAGTCCGCATACGGGGCAATGTGTTCATGAAGAACGGTGATGGGGTTGTGCACCGTGTCCGTGAAACCAGAAAGCCAAGTGGCCACTTGGCCCATGTTCAAACAGCCTGTGGGAGGGCACTTGGTGCTTTTCTTGAACGGGGTTGTTGCCGAGGTCCAGTGAAACCCAAGGCTCGCATCTCCCAACAGCCCAGTGGAAACGGTGACGGAATCCCGGCTCCCATCGGTTTTGGACCATGCCTGGCCTAACCACTTCGCCGCACCAGCTGAGAACGTCGTCGCCTTTGGAGATTGGACCACCAAGGAGTCGGCAACTCCATCGCCATCGATGTCGTAGAGATCCGCGCTAAGATCGACGGGGCCGCCAAGGATATCAAAAGGAATGTCTCTGGTATTGATTCCGGACGGGTCGTTCAAAAATTGGATATGGATATTGTAGGTACCCTGCTGCTTAAGCTGTCGGTCCGTTTTCAAACTATCCAAATTGAAGGTGATGCTGGTGAGATCGGCAGAAATTTTGATGCTTTTGTAAAGCGGATTGAGTGGATCGATCGCATGAGGTATCCCGTCCGGATAAATCAGGGAAAAGATTCCCGGACTTGGGGTATAATTCGAGGTGGTTCCGTCGGAGCAGGAGCTCGCATCGATTTGCTGTTGATTGACTACTAGATGAATGGCAGAATCACCACCCACACTGGGTGTGGATTGGAACTTGTAGTCAAAACTAGGTACGAGGTTCATCGTGGTTTGGATGGAGATGTGCGAACCAGGTTGGTGGCGTTCGCAAAAGAACATATCGAATTGATAGGACTTGCCTTCAATCAAGGATGGCTGCATCCGATCTAAATTGACATCTCCCGCTTCGGGTCCGTGCTGGCCGCCCAAATCCAAGACCAATTGTTTGTTGACGTAGATCCAAACATCGTCATCCCCGAGAAAGCTGAATTTCAATCCAGATTGATATTCAAAGGTCGATTTGGCATGCAGGCAAAATCCAAAATCATTGCCAATATGGTTTGCTCCAGGTAGGGCTTCATTGTAACGAGGATCTCTGATCAGAGTGTCCAGTGGAAAATACCCCGCACTGTGGTATGCATACATGCCTTGAGCATCCAAGGTGAGCGGTTGTTTCAAACAGGCCGTATCATTGTCTGGGCGGGATTTGAACCAATTGTTGGGTCCATTCAGCGGGTCGGTACAGCCGGCTAATGCGACCCCATTTCCGCAAAAGTTTTTCCCGCTATACTGAGGGTTTCCATCGGCGCCCAGAGTGTTCGTGACAATTCCCTTGTTCAGGCCGCTATTAAACGCTTCCGAGAAAGGAAAATAGGACCCAACAGTACTGCCCCCCCCGGTATGGTAATCATAAACCTTGAAGGCCAGGATCTTGACGCCACACACTTCAAGGTCGGTAGTGGCTGGCCGTGTGGTGGTTGGAGCGCGAATTCCTTGAGAATTCAACCAAATCGTATCGGTCCCTGCAGGCACGGTGCCAAGAGGAATCCAATTGGTGTAGGTTGAATAGTTGACAGGCGCTTTTTCGGGAGGCCCAGTGAAACCCAATATGCTGTCCGAAAAGGGGTGATTCAACACAATGGCAGAAGGCATCAAGCCTTCGTAAAATGTCGTGGAATACCATTCACAATATTTGGTGGAGGCCAAATTGAACCGACCCGGGACATTCTTCCAGGTCATGCGCAAACTGGTTACCGACCACGCGGGCCGACGCACCATCAGGGTTCGCAAAATTTTGGGGGCGGTTAATATGATTTGGGGGGTATTCGTTCCATTCACCGGGGGAGCGATCCATTTTTCCCAAGGGGAGGGATCTGCGCTGAAGTTGAAGGGGGTTGTCGCGGCCACTCCAATCGCGGCCTTGTCCATGTACTGGACCGAACTGGTGGTTGCAGGATTTCCACTGGCAAAGATCATTCGCTGGTCGAGGGGAGTGCCCGGAATCGTGTAGAATTTGGCGATCAACCAACCGGGTCTTCCCGAATCGGGATACATGGTCCGCCAGGTTCCATTGAACTGGACCCAAGCCGTGCGTCCCGGCCAGGGGTTGAACAAATGAACCGTGCCGACCAGCTTGGCGTAAGGATTGTGGTCGGAACAATTCGGTGTGCCTTGGGCAGCCGAATACTGTCCAAGGCCTAAATACATCCAAAGGGTATCGCTCAGCAAACCATCCATGCAATTGTCGATTAAGTTCGCGTTTTGGGCGTTCGTCCCGTTCATTTCGGCAATATCCTGACGCTCCACCCGCGGGGGCTGTCCAGGCCCGTCGTTGTAGGTGTATTTCATCATCAAACGGAACCGGCCTTCGCGGTACTGGGAATTCACGAAGTTGGGAACTGACCACCAAGTGGTGATCGAATTCGTTGTTTGGACCGTGTCCACATAGGCCGCCGATAGGGGAACTTTGGTCAGATAGAAGTTCTGGCCGCCCGTTGCGGTGTAATACCCGTTTTGGTTCAAGGCCGAATATCCAGGAACCCAAACGGAGTCGGCGCTGATCAGGCCGACGCGGAAGGCGTTGTTTTGGTACCAGTTCCCGAGCCACATGATCGTCTTGGCCTGCGCCGACGAGAAGAGGGCTAGGCAAAACAACACAAGGACCGGAACGATCCCCAAGGCGTTTTGGACGGTGCTACGATTTCTATTGAACATGGACGACTTCCTGAATAGGGGAAGAACTCAACCTCTGCAAATTACGTCTCAAAGGACATTCACGCTGGAGAATGCATCCTGAAGTTTCAGCCTTCTCAAAGGTGTAGGGTTCACCTTGAAAATTTTTGGTGAGTCATCCACAGCCTGACCTGGGAGCCTTGAGGAGGGTAGATCCACTTTGGGGTTGGACCACAGCCAAGTAGACCTATGCTGCGGCAACTTCGATAACTCTTGGGTCGGTTTGGCTGCCACCAGCGGCCAAATGTTTCTCCGTTGAATGGCCACTTGAAGACCGGGCTTCCTCATCGAACTTTCCTAAAACAATTTCCAAGTCTTCGTTGGAGCGGAAGGTAGTTGGGAGGACGAAGGTCATCGCTGCACATGCGGACCTCGAAAGGACCAAAGGGGATGTACAAACTCGAGAGAGGATGATTCATTTTTTCCCCCTTGGACAACCAAGGCTTTGAAGTTCGGTGGACCGGCCCTTCCAAGGAGAAAAGAGGGGATCTCCATCTCCCCGGATAGGTGAAATGAATGTCGCCTAGGACCAAGTCGTTTGGTACTTGTTTTGTCTTGGTAGATGGATGGCTGAGTTCCTGGTTTCTTTCTGCGACCAGTCCGTGCTTCATCTAGTGTAGGTCCCAATCTTCGATCCGCTGAACCCCCACTCAAGTTTCGAAGCGAAGTGGGCGAGGCTTGGGCAGGCGCAAGGCGGCCCCCTTACGGGATCAGAGGAAAGCTCAGGCTATTGAACCAGCCTCAAAACTTGGTTTCCAAGCTCCGAGCTCAACTGAACCAGATAAATGCCTGCAGGCGCACCCTCCAATCCAAGTGAAATCGATTGATTTTGGCCAGCGATTAGTTCCATCGAAGATTGGCTCCAACGTTTCCCATTCAGAGACATCACCGAAAGATTGGCAAGCACAGATTTTTCTGAATGAATTTTGCAAAACCCACTATTTGAATAAGAAAGGGTGATTTTTTTAGGACTATGATGGTTGGGAAGAATGGAAATAGGAGAAATGGAGTCGACGTCCGCGTGGGTCAATGTTTCATAGAAAATATTCCAGTCGGATTGCCCTTTTGGCCTGACTTCTTGAAGCAAAGCTTGCAAGGTATTTGGGAGATCGATCCCTTTGCGATGGTGGTAGTGATTGTACCCGATTTCCCAAGTATCGAAGCGATCATGGGTGGTCGAATCGTTATCACAGGTTTGTTGCATGGAGCCTGTCACGATTTGGGTCGCCATCAATTCCATCACGGCAGTATAACGTTGGGTGTTGATGGTGTAAACGTCCACACCTTGGTGCCAAGCCACTTCGGCGGCGTGCAGGGCCGACGCCATGGCATATTGGGCGTGGTGGTCGTTGTCGGGGACACCATTGTTGATCCGACATGTTTCTTGGGTCAATCCGTCCACCCAGTTGGCTGGATTGCTCCAGAAGGCATCCACGCTGCCTCCATCTCCGTTGATGGCAGGAACTCCGCCATCCGAGGCCAAATAGAAATAGGCGGGATTGCGTTTCTTTAATCGGGCGATTCCTGCGTTGAATTCTATTTCATCCTCATTGAAAACCGCGATGTTCAACATGGCATCAATTTGAGTCAAGTCAACGTTCCCATTCCAAACACTGGCAGTATTCAGTTTGGGATAGAATGCACGACGAAACATTTCCTGAAGATTCGCTTGATCAGCCAAGTCCCATCCCGGGTAGTCCCGCATGAGTTCTGCCGCCGGTCCGAAGAGGGCGCCGATCCAACCTGCCTGAAGTTTGTCCTGCTCCGTTCCACTAGAGAATCCTTGCAAGATTGTCCATGCATTTAGCAGGGCAATAGCCCTTCTGGCGTAGGCCGAGTCACCAGAGATGTACCAGGCGAGGGCATTGGCATAGGCAGATTTGGCATCCACTTTCGAAGTGTAGGCATCCCCGGTATTGGAATTGATTTTTACCAAGGGACTCGGGGTATGGTTGGAGTTGGTCAGCATCTTGGTGTAGGCCCCGTACCACGGTTGGTCTTTGGCCTTGACCCTAGCTTTGACAAATTCAAGGTTGTCCTTTCCATCCAGTGCGCCGGGATGGACGAACGTCATATCAGCCCCGGCCATGGTTCCCAGGCCGAACAATCCAATGATAAGGAACAGGTGGCGTGTCATCCTAGTTCTCCAAGCGGTCCATACCTGACCATGAGTGGCTTGTGGTCTGTCACTGGTTCCAGATCGGCTGCATTTCGCCAAAGATTTGTTGGAATTCAGGTGATGAGGAGGCTGCGTGCAGGCAACGTCAAACACGGGTGACTTAGAGCCGTCCGTGTTTCCCATTTCGAGTGTTGATGATGTCAAAACGCCCTGTCTCCCATCCTGGCCTTTGCCACATTTTTCTCCGGTCGTCCAATTTGGTTCAAACCAGGCTATTTCTACCCAAGGATCATTTTAACACTGGAAACCCGTCCCGATCAATCCCAGATTGAGTCCCTGAACTCTACAGACAAGTATCGCCAGCCAAAGAAAGCAAAAACAACGAGCAGAAGGAGCGACTCCAAGGAATCCTTTTTGGGGGCCAGGCTTTCCGTGGACCGCTTCGGATTTTCCACTCCATGATCCGTTGGCGGTGACCAAATTATGGTGGCCTCTACAGAGAACGCATCCTTTGAACGGAATTTTTCCCCACAGAGGATTTTGTGAGGTCACAAGCGTTGGGTCGCCGATCCTTCTTCCGAGCGAACCCGGAGATAAACCGCATCGAGGCGATTCGGACGATCGATCTTGGCCTCAGAACCAGTCAGAGCAAATTTGGCCAAGCTCCTTCCGCGAAGATCGAACATTTCCGCGTCTTTCAAAGAACTGCGGCTTGAGATCCAAACCTGACCGCTGGGCTTGATTGAAAATTCGATCCCCGTAATTCTTGGACTAAGATCACGAAGAGATGTGGTCGGTCCGGTCAAGGACACCTTGAGCAATTCAATCCCCTGGCCGGTGCCCAGATTGCGGCTGTATTGCTTTTCGATGGGGTTGTTCCAATGTTCATGGACGCCCATGCTGGTGTTGTTGCCGCGATTGACATAATTTGTCTTTGATGGCGGCGCTCCGATCAAAGCTGCCTCGTGTAGGTAATTGTCGGCATTGGCCGTCAGGCCCATTTCGGCGTTCAGGAAGTCCAACGAAACAGACTCGATCGCGACTTGATCTTGGCTCGCGAAAGCAGAAGAAGGGTATCCTCCGTTGAAAGGCGTCATCTTCCATTTCAGGGGGCCCCCGTCATGGCGATTGGCGGTATAGAGTCCATCGACCAAGAACAACACGGTCTTGTCGTGGAGCACCGGCCCGGACATCAGATCCACAACTGCGTTGTAGCTTCCATTTCCGGAGTACCAGTCTCGGAAATATTGGTGCAGGGAAGCACAATCCTTGAGGGTGCCACAGTGGTTTTTGCCGGTCACCGTGACGGCGGCTTGTCCTGTCGGATCGGACCAATCGCTTTGTGGAGTGGTGTGGCGCTTCAAGATGGCAAAATTGATCAGGTAGTCCGCTTGGGCGACCCATCGAGGAATTTGTTGGGAGGAGTTGGGGATGGCTTTGATGCTGTACTTGAGCGTATCGACCCAATCCGCTTTGGGGGTAAAGTCGTTGTACCTCACGTTGGGAAATTCCCCTCGGCAGAATCCTTTGATGGTTTCAAGTCCCGTACCGCGAATCGCATCGTAAACCAAGATGTCGTTTTGGGCCGCTCCCATGGTGTCCACCAGTTGGTGAAGCAACGACTTGACCAACTGCGGTGTCTGATCGACAGCCGTCAAGCTGCCGCTGCTGTTGCAGTTGACCTTGATGGCGATCTTTTCGCCAACGACATATCCCTTGGCGGTACGCCCACGAAGGCGATTGTTCGAGGTGAACAGGCTGTCCCAGGCTTGGTGCAGGCTGGTTCCGCCCGGAACCGAGATCACCAAGCGGCGCAACATGTTGTCCAGTTTCGACTGGATGAAATTTTTGTTTTCGGTGTAGGATCCTTGTTCGTTGTAGAGGATCGCACTGGAATCTCGAACCCAACTCACTCGTCCCGGCATGATTCCACGGGCAACCCCGATGGGTGTGTTGGGCATATCTTTGGGGACGAAAAGGCCCGTGTTGAAACCCACTTGTTGGGCCAGAGGTTGAGTGCCATTCACCGAACCCAAGGACACCATAACGCCCAGCGCCCCGGCGAGAGCCATCCCAGAAGCCAACTTGTGTTGTTGCCAAAGGGTTCGGCTGGTCCGAATCAGTTTGGCCGAGGCAAACAATCCTCCCAGCCACAGAAGGAATCCAGCTGCAATGGGGGCCGCTGCTTGTTGACAGGGGTAGCTCAATCGCGAAGGTTTGGTGAAGGTTCGGGCGCAAAACCAGACCAAGGCAGCCAATCCCACAACAGGCCACAGCACCTTGGGCAGATGGCGTCCAATCCCGACAATGCGACCGCTTTTCGGGCATCTTTTGAAGAAATGAAAGCTGTTCATATTTGGTGCCTTTGTTGTGGTCCAGAAACCAACATCATGGCGAATTCCAGGTCCTGGAATCCGTTTATTGAACCATCAATTTACCTCCAGAAGCTCTAGAATGCAGCGAGTTTGAGGCCACCTAAGGAGGTGATCGATCCAATCTTGGGATTTGAAGGTAAGCTTGATGCTCAAAGTCGTGGTTCGGGGAGAAACGGGAAGGTGAGGATCGAACTCATTCTCCACGGGTCTGATCCCGTGAAAGCCTGTCCCTTCGACAGGGCATCGCCTGAGCCCTTGGCACCAAAGGTGCCCCGCAGCCAGTTTCAGCACATGGCGGTCGATAAACTCAGGGCATCGCAGGGAAACCTCAAGCGATGCCCTGAGCCTGTCGAAGGGACAGGCTCGACAACTGCGACGGCACGACGAAACCGGCAGGGCACCTTTTGTGCCTGGGGAGGTTTATTCCCGGAAAACCCAACATCCCGCAAGGAAAATGTCTCAGGAAGGTTGGGAACCGGTTGGGGAGCTGAATGCTCCCCCGAGCGAAACTCCTAGCACATCTCTCGAGGAATGGTCAATGGGGAATTACAGCCGGCGAGTGGCCGACGACGATTCGGTGCGTATTCGTAGGAACGAGGCGCGGAAAGGAAAATTGTTTTCGACCACCGCGTGGTTTCCTGACAGGGAAAGCTTGGCCAACGACCGCCCACGGGCATCAAAGAATTCTGCGTCTTCGAGAATGTTTCGGCTGGATACCAGGATACGACCACCCTGCTGGGGCTCAAACTCGATTCCCGACTCCGCAACTTGGCGAGTGGAAAGAGAGGCGGTGAGAGATCCCGTCAGGGGAACGGAGTACAATTCGATCCCTTGTCCAGTTCCCAAGTTGCGACTGTATTTCTTGTCGACGGCGTTGTTCCAGTGTTCATGGACACCCATGCTGGTGTCCTTGCCGCGGCTGACATATTTTGTCTTTGATGGTGGGTTTCCGATCAAGGCCGCCTCGTGCAGGTAATTGTCGGCATTCGCCGCCAGTCCCATTTCGGCGTTCAAGAAGTCCAAAGCAACCGACTCGATGGCAACTTGGTCTTGGCTGGCGAAGACGGAGGATGGATATTGGCCGTTGAACGGGGTCATTTTCCAACGTAGAGGAACTCCGTCGTGACGGTTGGCGGAATAAAGTCCATCTACCAGGAACAACACCGTTTTGTCGTGCAAAACCGGGCCGCACATCAGATCCACCACGGCGTTGTAGCTCCCATTCCCCGAATACCAATCGCGAAAGAAAGGATGAAGTGGGGCGCATTCACGCAGCGATCCGCATTGGTTCTTTCCCGTCACGGTCACGGCGGCCTGACCCGTCGGATCGGACCAGCCGGTTTTGGGAGTGGTGTGGCGTTTCAGGAGGGCGAAGTTGATCAGGTAATCGGCGTCCAAGATCCAGCGGGGCACCTGGTTCGAACCACTTTTGGGCACGTTGGGGTTGCTGAACCGGATGGTATCGACCCAATCGGCTTTGGGGGAGAAATCATTGTAGCGGACGTTGGGAAATTCGCCCTGGCAGAATCGTTTGATGGTCCCGAGACCGTCGCCTCGGATGGCGTCATAGACCAAAATATCGTTTTGAGCAACACGCATGGTATCGACCAGCTGGTGCAAGAGGGACCTAACCAATTCCGGTGTCTGGTCCACGGAGGTCAAACTTCCGCTGCTGTTGCAGTTGACCTTGATTGCGATCTTCTCACCAACGGTATATCCCTTGGCGGTTCGACCACGGGATCGGTTGTTGGAGCTGAAAAGGCTATCCCAAGCTTTGTGGAGATTGTCCGTTCCAGGAACCGAGATCACCACCCGGCGCAGGAGATTGTCGAGACGTCCCTGGTCGAAATTTTTTTCTTCGGTGTACGACCCCTGTTCGTTGTATTTGACGGCGGCAGAATCGTGGATCCAACTGACCCGTCCCGGTTTGATTCCACGTGCGACTCCAATGGGCGAATTCGGTGCGTCTTTGGGCGTGAAGCTTCCCGTGTTGAAGCCATCCTGTTGGGCGAAGGCGGGAGGACCCATCAACGAGCCCGCTCCCAGAAGGATGCCCACCGCTCCAGCGAGGGCCATGACAGACGCCAGCTTGTGTTCACGCCAAAGAACCTTGCTGGATCGGTACAATTTGGCGGAAGTCAAAAAGCCACCCACCCAAACCAGAAAACCCGCTGCGATAGGGGCCGCCGCCTGTTGACAGGGATAGCTCAACCGCGAGGGTTTGGTGAAGGTGCGCAGGCAAAACCAGAGCAAAGCGGAAAATCCCACGATAGGCCAAATCCAGTTGCCCAAATGAATGTGGGGGGCAATTCCCACAATTCGTCCACTCTTAGGACATCGTTTGAAGAAAAGATGTTTCGTCATGATAGGTGCCTTTGTCTCTGTTGCGTTCTAGAAGCGCTTGCAGTTGGTGTTGCAAGAAGCTTAATGACTAAATGATACCTAATCTCAGACTAGTTCGCATTCAATTCGCGCCATTTCCACAAATCAAAGCGTGATCAAAGCGGGAGAGAGGGATAGTCGCCGAGATCGTCAAAGTCTGGTTGGGCAAGTAGGAATCGAAGGTGAACTTGCAATGGCACAAAAAAATAGAGGGCTCCATCGGAGCCCTCTATCAGATATTCATTTTATTTGACGATGAGAGTGGTTGATCTCCCAAGGATGGTTTGGACTTAGCTCTTGGACTTGGCGGGTCCGTCCTGAGCTGGTACGGTGAACAATTCAATGCCTTTGCCGGTTCCCAAATTGCGACTGTATTTCTTGTCGACCGGATTGTTCCAATGCTCGTGGACGCCCATGCTGGTGTCCTTGCCGCGATTGACATATTTTGTCTTCGAAGGTGGGTTTCCAATCAAGGCCGCTTCGTGCAGGAAATTGTCAGCATTGGCGGGAAGTCCCATTTCGGCGTTCAAGAAGTCCAACGAGACGGACTCGATTGCTACCTGGTCCTGACCGGCGAAAACCGACGCAGGGTAATTGCCGTTGAAGGGAGCCATTTTCCATTTCACGAGACCTGAATTGTGCTTGTCGCCTGTGAACAACGCGTCGACCAAATACAGAACGGTCTTGTCGTGGAGAATTTCGCCCGACATGAGATCCACCACGGCGTTGTAGGTCTTGTCGCCCGTGTACCAATCGCGGATGAAAGGATGGAGGGGCACGCAATCGCGAAGGGAGCCAAAATGGTTTTTCCCAGTGACCGAAATTCCGGCCTGACCGACTTCGTCGGTCCAAGGCGTCTCGGGCGTGGTGTGACGCTTCAAGACCGCAAAGTTGATGAGGTAGTCCGCTTCGGCCACCCAGCGAGGCATGAAGTCCGCCGATTTGTCGATTTTGGGGTCGCTGAACTTGAGGGTGTCGACCCAATCTCCATCGGGGTGGGAAATCTTGTTGTACCGCACCTTGGGGAATTCGGGGCGGCAAATCCGCTTGAGGGTGCCCGCGCCACTGAGTCGTCGGGCATCGTAAAGCAAAATGTCGGACTGTTCCACCCCGAGGGTATCGACGAGTTGGCGCAAGAGCGATTTGACCAATTGGGGAGTCTGGTCGATCAGTTTCGTGCTTCCGTCGTCGTTCAGGTTGATCTTGATGGCGATCATTTCACCAGGGGTGTAGCCTCGGGCACCGCGCCCCCGCGAGCGATTGTTGGAAATGAACAGGCTGTCCCAGGATTTGCGCAAGTCCGTCCCGCCGGGGACCGAAATGACCACACGCCGGAGCATGTTGTCCAAAAGACCTTGGTTGAAATTGGAATCTTCGGGCCAAGATCCCGTTCCATTGTAGTGGATCGCGTTGGGATCACGGATCCAACTGACCCGACCGGGCATAATTCCCCGAGCGACGCCGATGGGCGAATTGGGTTTGTCTTTGGCGACAAATCGACCCGTGGTCGTGCCATCGGTTTGGGCACGAGGCTGCATGCCGTTGATCGAGCCCATGGCAACCAGCACGGCGACAGCTCCGAGGAGTGCCATCGAGGCGGCTAACTTTTGTTCGCGCCACAAAGTTTTGCTGGCCCGAAAGAGCTTGGCAGAAGCAAAAAGACCCGCCAACCAAAACACAAATCCTGCCGCGATGGGAGCTGCAGCTTGCTGACATGGGTAACTGAGGCGCGAAGGTTTGGTGAAGGTGCGCGCGCAAAACCAAGCCAGGGCCATCAATCCCAAAATCGGCCAAAGCAATTTTCGGAAAGGAATTTGGCGGCCAAGTCCAACGATTCGGCCACTCTTGGGACATCTTTTGAAGAAGGGGGATTCGCTCATCTTGTGGGTGTCCTTGTTAAAGTTGCCAGTTGAAAACTGTCACCAATTTCGGTCGTGAAATTATACAATCCAACCCAACACGTCATCGGATGATTTTGGAAGACCTGCCGGAAATCATCTCACGGCAGATCATCGGATCTTTCACTGCATGAGTCAGGTAATTCGCGGCAACCGATGGATCACTTGAAATACTTGAGCACGGTTGTTTGGAGACCGGATCGCACTTGAACCAGATAAATGCCAGCGGGAGCACGATGGATTCCAAGGGGGACCAACTTGGTTTCTCCTAAGGATGTCTGGGCCTGGACACGGTTGATTTCCCGACCATCCAAGGAATGGACCATGATCTCGAAGTGTTGGTTCGAGCTGGATTGGATCTGGCAGAATCCGTCTTGGGTAAGAGTGATGTTCGCCGGAATTTGTCCTGGCTTGTTGGAGGGGCGCACAATCCCCGAGTTGTCGTACACAATGTCGGCATGGGTCAAGGTTTCGTAGAAGATGTTCCACGATCCTGGACCCAGCATGTTCTCTCCAACCTTGCGAGACTTCTCGGAGATCATCTTCCAGCTGTTGGGCATGGCAATTTGTTTCCGGGTGTGGTAATGGTTGTACCCGATTTCCCAGGTGTTGTAAATGTCCGTGGAGGCGTTTCCCCCACAAGTCCCCTGCATGTCCTTGGTGTAGCTTTGCAAGGCCATCAATTCTTCGGCGGCGACGAATCGCTGTTGGTAGGTCGTGTAGACGTCCACACCTTGATGCCAAGCGACTTCGGCCGCGCCGAAAGCCGCACTCATGGCGAATTGGGCGTGGTGGTTGTTGTCTCGGCAAGTTTCTTGGGTCAAGCCATCGACCCATTTGGTGGGATTGCTCCACCAACCGGAATTCGGCTTGGGGTCGGAGGTCAGGTAGAAATAGCCAGGGACCCTGGTTTTCAGGCGATCCAGGCCTAGGTCGAATTCGGTTTCGTCTTCATTAAAGACGGCGATCGACATCATGGCGTCAATTTGTGTCAGATCGACATTGCCGTTCCAGGTGCTGGCGGTATTCAAAACCGGGTAGAAGGCGCGCTTGAACATGGCGCGGACTTTTGCGATGTCTTGGGGATCCCAGCCGGGATAGCCAAGCATGATCTCGGCGGCGGGGCCGAAGAGAGCTCCGATCCATCCTCCTTGCAACAAGTTTTGCTGGTCCTTGGCGGTGATGGAATTCAGTATGGTCCAGGCATTCAGAATCGCGATGGCTTGCTTGGCATAGGTTTCGTCTCCGGTGAGATACCAGGCTAGGGCATTGCCGTAGGCGCTTCTGGAATTGACCTTGGAATTTTCGCTTCCGTTGTTGGCGTCGATGCTGGTTTCCGGAGTGGGTGCCGCGGTGAGCTTTTCGAGATTCTTCATGCTCGCCAGGATTCCGGTCCATGGCTGGGC
>CAIKAA010000009.1 GCA_903825275.1 uncultured Fibrobacterota bacterium
CCAAATGAGTTTTTTGATCAACAGCTACAACGCTTCCGTTTGGAAAGTGGTTGTGGATCATTGGCCATTGGAAAGCATTTTGAACACCCCAGCGGGAACGGCCATCTGGAAGACTCCCCAAGTTCTCTTGTTGGACACCCTGCGCAGCTTGGATTGGATCGAAACCCAACTGCGACAACTCAAGGACAGCCGCATCCATTTCGCCTTGAATTGCGCCTCGCGCTCCTGTCCCCCCTTGCGCAACGAAGCCTATCGGTCCCAACAGATCGACTCCCAGTTGCAGGACCAGACCCGCCGTTTTCTGTCCTTGGAACCCAAGTCCACCGCCGACTCGGGCAACGATTCCGTCTCGGCGATCTTCAACTGGTATCGCGACGATTTTGCACGAGATACGAGCTTGGTCACATGGCTGTCGCAGAGCAAACTGGCTGCCCCTTGGATGAACTCAAATTCCAAACCCGTGCGAACCTATTTTTGGAAACTCAACCAGATCCAAGGGTCCCCATGAATTCAGCGCTTCAGCAACAGACGCTTCACGATTGGAAGGGAATCCCTTTCTCAAGATCCATTTCCGGGCTTCCCGCAGGCCCGGTGGACTTGACCACCTTGCAGGTGAATTTGGGGAAACGCTGCAATCAGGCCTGTCTGCATTGCCATGTCGATGCCTCCCCAAGCCGCACCGAGAGCATGTCTCGCCCCATTGCGGAACAATGCATCGACCTCTTGGAGCGAATTCCGTCCTTGGAAATTCTCGACCTGACTGGTGGTGCACCGGAGATGAACGACCATTTCCGTTTTTTGGTGGAATCGGCAAGAAGACTCGGGAAGACGGTCATCGATCGCTGCAACCTGACCATCCTCTCGGAACCCGGCTTTGAAGATCTGGCTTCTTTTCTGCAACAGCACCAAGTTGAAATCATCGCCTCGCTGCCGTGCTACACCCGCGAGACGGTCGATCGCCAACGAGGGCACGGCGTGTTTGATCGGTCCCTTGCGGGATTGAAAGAACTGAACCAATGGGGATACGGGACAACCCTTCCCTTGCACTTGGTCTACAATCCCTCGGGGGCCACCCTCCCTGGTGACCAAGCCCTGTTGGAGGCCGATTACAAAACCCAGCTGTCGGCCCTGGGCATCCAATTCACCTCCCTTTTTGTTTTGGCGAACATGCCCATCCATCGCTTTTTGGCCACCCTCTTGCACGACCAAACTTTCGAACCCTACATGGACACCCTTGCCGCTCATTTCAACCCCAGCGCCTTTGCCAAAGTGATGTGCAAAAGTCAGCTTTCGGTGGCTTGGGATGGCCGGGTATTCGACTGCGACTTCAACCAGATGCTCGAGCTCCCGTCGCCCAATTTTCCAACGCTTGCCGACATCACCGTCGATGCCTTGGCGAGGCGGGGCATTCGTTATGCCAACCATTGCTACGGATGCACAGCCGGTGCCGGAAGCTCCTGCGGCGGTAGTTTGACGTGAATGCTGTGGCAGCGCCCGCCACCTTGGTCCTGCTCAGCAAACGGCCATCCCTGGGGGTTGGGAAGCAACGACTTGCAGCCACCATTGGAGCCGAGAAAGCCTTTCAGATCAACTCCTTGCTGGTTCAATGCGCCCTAGACTTGTTGAACTCCTGGCAGGGCCCGAAAATCCTAGCGGTCCATTGCCAGGAAGACCAAGATTGGGCTTTCTCCATTTGCGGAAAAGGGGAGGTTCTGGTTCAACCGCCAGGGAATCTTGGAGAGAAGATTGCCGCCCTGGATTCCCAATTGCGCGGTTCGGGCCACCAACGAATCCTCTGGATCGGGAGCGATTGCCCCGCCTTGGCCCTTCCCGACCTGGAGGCAGCCAACCAACAGCTTGACCGCCACCCATACGGGTTTCATGCGGCCATGGACGGTGGAGCGGTGCTAATGGCCAATTCCCGAGCTTGGCCACCGTTGGCCGACCTGCCATGGAGCACCAATCAGTTTCTGTCCGAGATCGCCAAAGTTTGCACGATTCCGGACGGTCCCCCCTTGATTCAAACCCCGGCTCTCCCCGACCTTGACCTTGCCGAAGACCTCGCGCCCGTGCTGGGCACGATCCAAAACACAACCTCTGAAGCGGGATTGGCCTTGAAGCGATGCTTGGAGGAATGGCTGGAGCACGAACGTCACCGGGAATTGAATGGATCTGATCTAGCGAAAGATGTTTCCTCCCACCTTGAACAAGCCGTTTATAGCGGAGGCGTCCAGCTTGATCAGAAACTTCAGTAGACCTTGAATGCCGGATGGTTTGATGTGAATGGCTTTCTTGTCGGCCTCGCTCCTGGTTCCCGAGTTCCTCTTTTGGATGGACATAGCCAATCCTCCTAGATTGCCCTGATGACACTTGAAACCATGACGCTCCTCGCAACCGCTCTAAAAGTGGGGATGACGGCCCTCGCCGTCATCGTTTTGGCGATCGTGCTCCCCATCCGAATGCGCCGCGCCCGAGCGCGCCAAGCGATTGAAGACAAAGCCATTTTGCGCCGCGACAAAAATCCACAGCCTCGATAAGATTCGAGAACACCCCTCTGAATCGACAACATCATGGCGCCATCAACGGGTTCTCCACGCGGCTCGTGAGTCCCATCGACATTTGTAAGAGGCACGGAGCCCCCCTCCATTATTCAGAACCATTCTTGCCCCGAAAAACCTACCCCAACCAAAACCCCCACCGCCGAAGGCTGGTGGGGCATAACAAATTCAAGTCAGATCACAAATCCGCCTCTGATGCCTGGATGAATGATGCCCAAGCCGCGATCTCTCCCCCCAACCCCTCCATCATTCCCAAAGCGCGAACCACAGCCCATCCCCCCAAACCACAATCCGCCACACCAACGAAAAAAACCCCACCGCCGAAGGCTGGTGGGGCATAACAAAATCAAGTCAGATCACAAATCCGCCTCTGATGCCTGGATGAGGGATGCAGACGAAGTGATCCGAACCCGAAGGCGTCCGTGTTCGGGACGCCGAGCGGTGAGGATCGCGAGTATGCGCCCTCAGACAGGTATCAGAGTTTGTGGTAGATGGCTTTGGAGCCGAGCTCCTCTTCAATCCGGATCAATTGATTGTACTTGCAGATCCGATCGGTGCGCGAGAGCGAACCGGTCTTGATCTGGCCGGCGCCCGTGCCCACCGCGAGGTCGGCGATGAAGGCATCTTCGGTTTCGCCCGAACGGTGCGAGCTGATCACGCCGTAGCCGGCCTTCTGCGCCATCTTGATGGCGTCGAGGGTTTCGGTGACGGTGCCGATCTGGTTGACCTTGATCAAGATCGCGTTGGCGGCGTTCATCTTGATGCCCTGGGCCAAGCGGACAGGATTTGTCACGAAGAAATCGTCTCCCACGATCTGGATCTTCTTGCCCAACGCCTTGGTGAAGGACACGTAGCCTTCCCAGTCGTTCTGGTCCAAGCCGTCCTCGATCGAGTAGATGGGGTACTTCTTGACCCACTCGGTGTACTTCGCCACGATTTCCTTGGTCGAGTACAGCTTGTTGGGCTCGGACTTCCAGAACTTGTAGCCCTTGCGATCGCCTTCGTCGAACAATTCCGACGAAGCGCAGTCCAGAGCGATCTTGATCTGGGTGCCGGCCTTGTAGCCAGCCGCCGCGATGGCTTCCATGATCACTTCCAACGACTGGTCGTTGGTCAAGTTGGGAGCGAATCCACCTTCGTCGCCGACGGCGGTGATGTGCTTGCCCTTCTTCAAAATCGCCTTGAGGGCGTGGAAGATGTCGGTGATCCAGCGCAAGCCTTCGGAATAGGTCTTGGCGCCAACCGGAGCGATCATGAACTCCTGGAAGTCGATCATGTTGTCGGCGTGCTTGCCGCCGTTGATGATGTTCGCCATCGGAATGGGCAGGGTGAACGTCTTGTTCTTGTGCAGCTTGCCGATGTACTTCCAGAGGGGCATGCCCTTGGAGAGAGCTGCGGCGCGAGCCACGGCCATCGAGACGGCCAAAATTCCGTTGGCGCCCAAATTGGCTTTGTTCTCGGTGCCGTCGAGGGCGATCATCGCCTTGTCGATGCCCTTTTGGTCTTCCACGTCCCAGCCCTTGAGGGCTTTGGCGATGGGACCGTTGACGGCTTCGATCGTCTTCAAGACGCCCTTGCCGCCATAAATCTTTTTGTCGCCGTCGCGCAGTTCGACTGCTTCGTACTCGCCCGTGGAAGCGCCCGAGGGCACCGCGGCGCGGCCCATGGTGCCGTCGTCGAGGGTGACGTCGGCTTCCACAGTGGGGTTGCCACGCGAGTCGAGGATCTGGCGGGCGACGATTTTCTTGATCTTGGGCATTCGTCTATCTCCGATGAAATGTCTATAAGACGGATTTTGTCTCCCCCGTCCTGATGACGAGGAAACGTCAGACCGGAAACGTAGATGCGCGAGAGGCCGCTGGGCAAGGGTTTTCGGAGCTCAATATCCACTTTTCCCTCTGTTTTTCCCGATCCACCATTTTGAAACCGCTGACTCAGCCCAGTTCCAGACCTGGATCGACGCCTTTGCGCAAGGGTTCGAGATCGTTTCGCTCAAGCCGCCACATCGCCGCCCCCGCGATCATGGCCCCGTTGTCGGTGCACAAATCGGGGGATGGAAAACGGGCCCAGGCGCCTTGTTTGGTAGCCGCCGCCCCCATTCGTTCTCGCAGATGTCGGTTTGCGGACACTCCTCCACACACGGCGATGCCGGGAAGATTTCTCTCCCGCAAGGCCTCCATCGCCTTGCCAACCAGAGCTTCCACGATCACAGACTCCAGACTGGCGCAAAGGTCATTTTTTCGCAGCGCAACCGTCTCGTGACCCAATTCCTGGAGCAGGCGGGACAGAGCCGACTTGAGACCTGAAAAGGAGAAGTCCAGACCGTCCCCGCGCAACCCGATGGGCAGCGCGAAGGCCTTGCGATTCCCGGTTTTGGCAAGGTTGGAAACCAAGGGTCCAGCAGGATAGCCCAACCCCAAGATCTTGCCGCACTTGTCGAAGGCCTCGCCGGCGGCATCGTCACGGGTATTCCCCATCGACACGAACGCGCCGTCTTTCGTGACCTCGGTCAACTCCGTATGACCGCCAGAAACTGTCAAACAAAGGAAGGGAGGTTTGAGAGTGGGATCCGACAAGCGCACGGCCGCCAAATGACCTTCCAAGTGGTTTGCGCCCCAAAGGGGTTTTTGGGCGTCCATCGCCAAAGCCCGCGCGAACGAGGCTCCCACCAACAACGGCCCGGCCAAGCCTGGTCCGCGCGTGTAAGCGATCCCGTCCAAATCTTCCACCGACACCCCGGCCACATCCAATGCCTCGCGGACAATTCCTGGCAACAACCGCAAATGTTCGCGGGAGGCGATCTCGGGAACCACTCCCCCAAATTCTTCGTGGACCGTCTGGGTCTTGAGGACATTGGACAACACGGTCCAATCGCGAATCACGGCGGCGGCGGTTTCGTCGCAAGAAGTTTCGATTCCCAGTAAGAGCATGATGCGGGGAATGGTAACTCTCGCCCAACACCCGTCGGACCTTGGTTGACCAAATGCACGAATCCCTCCGGAAGAACTTCCGAAGGGATTGCATCTTCGCGCGAGAGTATAGCGAAGCTACATCCCTTTCGGAAGGAGTGGCGACCTTATGAAAAAGTTATGTCTAGAACTCAAATCGAAAATTCTCTGACGGCGCCCCTCAGCCTTGAGAGTGGATTCCTTGTCCTTTCAGACTCAAATCCCCAGAAATTCCTCCCAATTTTGGTTGTGGATCAGTTCGCACGGCGTGCCTGGAT
Source organism: uncultured Fibrobacterota bacterium (assembly GCA_903825275.1). Classification (GTDB taxonomy): domain Bacteria; phylum Fibrobacterota; class Fibrobacteria; order UBA5070; family UBA5070; genus UBA5070. The sequence goes on from CAIKAA010000009.1 coordinate 5,785, forward strand.
AGGATTCCAGGAAGGTGGCTGGCGGCTTCCAGCGCACCGGGGTCGATTTGATCTCAAAGGCCGCCAGACGACCGTCTTCTTCTTCCAAAAAATCGATTTCCTGCTGGGTAGCGGTGCGCCAAAAGTGCGGCGTTGCCTCGCGCAGAGCGTTTGAGTTGTTCTTCAATCGCTCAGCCAGAAGGAAGTTCTCCCACAAAGCTCCCTTGTCGGGCCGCAGGGCCAAGGGCTGGAAATTTCCCAGCACCGCATTGCGCATCCCGGTATCCCAGAAAAACACCTTGTTCATCTTCTTCAATTCGTTTCGGCGATTTCGCGCCAAAGGCGGCAGCAAGAACACCACGAAGGCCTGCTGCAAAATCCGCAGGTAATCGGCCACGGTATTCTTGTCGATCCCCACCAATCCCGCCAATTCGGTGTGGGACACTTCTTGTCCAATCTGGAGCGCCAAGGCCTGGATCAATTTCTCCAACAACTGGGGATTGCGGATGTTTCGAAACGACAAGAGGTCTCGGCGCAGGTAGCTTGAGGCCAATTCCATCAATCGCTCGCGTCCCGCTGGGCCGCCCAACAGCGCCACTTCCGGATAGGTTCCATACAGAATGCG
>CAIKAA010000010.1 GCA_903825275.1 uncultured Fibrobacterota bacterium
GCCCGGCCATTTCGGCGAACCGCGCCGAGTAGACGCCCGGCGCTCCGCCCAGCACATTGACGGCAAGACCCGAATCATCGGCGGCCACGGCGTCAGGTAGCGAGGCAATCTGGGCTTGGCGCAACACCGCCACGGCAAACCGGCATTTGAGCGCTGCGTTGCCCGCAAAGTCAGGTTCCGTCTCGACGGGCTCGGGCACGGAGGGCAACCAATCGCGGATCGAAGCGACCCTCCACCCCAAGGGTGCGAGAATCTCGGAAAATTCCTGGAGCTTGTGAGGATTCCCGGTGGCGACGGCCATGGTTTTCATATGTGGCCAAAGGTAGATGGTTTGGTCCATCCGTGGCCACCCCCGCGCCAGCCGCCCGTCGGGCCGCCGCAGGCGGGTGCCCCAAATGTCGTAGGGGTCGGGCATGCCCGACCCCCAAAACCGAAACAGGGCACCGACCAGAGGGTAGCCCAGAGGGTGGCGGCCCCGGCCTCAGCCGGGGAGGCGCCCAAATGCCGCTATCGAACGATTGTCCGGTGGGAGGCATTCCCAATGGCATCGACCAGTTCGACCAAAAAGGTTCCATGTTCCCGCAAGACCAAGGAGGCTTCGGGATCCGCGAAGTTTGCCGAAGACAAAACCCGTCCTGACAGATCGTGGATTCGCACCGACCAGGTCTCGCCAACAGATTGATTCGTGTGGATTGTGATCCCGCGCGAAGTTGGTTGGATCCAAACAGTTCGAGCCAAGTTGGACTTAGGAAGAACTCCCGAGATCGCTTCCAAGGCGGACATCGGCACGCGAACGTTGCCAACCTCGAGAGAGTCCCCAAAAATGCGCCAAGAACGTGACCGGTTTCCGCACCCCAACTCCGATAATGTCTGGATCAAGGTGCCGGTGCGCCATTCTGCCGAATCGGGAAGGATCAGCCAGTCGTTGGCTAGATCGTTGTTCAGATTCCCGTCGATTTTTGAGGGCCATCCACAATCTCTAGCGGAGTCGTTGGTGACCACCACATTGGGACCCGAAGCGGAAATGCCCCAGGTTTCTGGTCCCAAATCGCAAAGCGAGTCGCAATTCTCGCAACAAAGTCCCGTGGTGGTTTTCCATTCATAAAACCGCCGCCCCGTGGGTTTGGTCCACAAGAGAGGCGTTTTGGGGCCCCAGGACCGCACGGTGTTCAATTTTTGGATTTCGAAGGAAACCAAATTGCCCGCACTCCAAAACGAGAGCGCTCCCAGCGATCGAATGGCATTGGTGTCGGATAGGGAGGCCATTTCCCCAAACACTTGGCCATTCCCCACCCGGACCACGGGAAGGCCATTACCAACTTGGTTGCGCAACTTCTCCAATAGGGTGCGTCTTGCAACACTTTCGGAATCGTAGACTTCACGGAAACAAACAATCGAGTAATCTGGACAAATGCCCCCCTCCAGGTCTTGAGCTTGATCCACCACCAAAGGGATGGATGGCGAATTGCGGTTTCCGGGCCCCCTCGCATCGATCACTCCCACAACCCAAGAGACCGGATTTTGGTAGGTGCCTCCCCGAACTTTTGGGTCGGGAAGGAGGTCCATCCGCCGCGAAGCCTTGATGAAAAGGCAATGGTTGGCCATTGGCTCTTGGGCCAGATGCCACCACACGCGAACATCCCGGTGTGGTACCGAATTCAGAACCACTTGCTTGGAACTGCTCGTGTCGAGCCGGGAAGTGTCGAAGACCTTGGTGGAATCGACGACCAATTTCTGACAAGCACTGATTGGTTCGATTTGGGTTTGCAACCAATTGTGGCTATGGGTGTGAAGGACCGTAAAACTGATCCGTGCCGTATCGCCAGGAGGTACCTCCACAGAAAGGGAGTCGGTTGGCGACGCACCTGTCCATGCGGCGAGAAGGAGAGGCGAAGCAAAGAGGGAAAAAATAGAGTGTCTGGACATGGGATTTTCTTTCGGTGAACCGTATCCAAGCATACCTCCCCCAAAGTTCACGTCGGCCCAAAACCAAACGTCCCAAAGGCGATTCCGTACTCCCTTCGAGCACAGATGGATCCTGGCGAAAGGGAGTCAGGTCAGGTTTGAACGGCATCCTTCTCTTCGTCCAAAGACTCGCAGAAAATATTCATTTCAGGATGCAACCTTCTTTGCTAGGCAAACAAATTAGGTAATTCAATAACCCCATTTCCGCCACCAAATCAATCATTCTCGAGATCTGCGAAATAAAATTTGAACTACATCTTGACATTTAGCGGCATCTAACAAAGGTTAAAATAGGCATAACGAACTTTCCTTTTATGATGGCGTCAGCAGATAATATCGAAGGGGATTGGTGGAATTCTGATCCTACAGTGGACCAACGCGATGGTGCTGGTCGAATAAATGGAATCAATGCCTATCTAATGGCAAATTCACCATTTTCTGGCTCCGGAATGGCTCCAGCTTCAGGATTCTATTCTTCCACAATTCCCACAGGTACTGCGGCAAATTTCACCTTCCAAGTTATTCCAACACAAGGGGGAAACTTTAGGATTGGGCTTAGCTGGCTTGCAAGCATCTCGGGAGACGGAAATTACACACGAAGCCTAGCTGATCTCGATCTGACAATGACTGGTCCAGGCCTTAATGGCCAGCCAATCCACTAACCATTGCACTGGCGATGAAACTTCCATGGTCTGTGTCGCGTCCGAACCCGATGTATTCAACTCCTTCGACGGACGTTCCTGGTGGAAATCGGTTTTTCCAGACTCTGGATCAC
>CAIKAA010000011.1 GCA_903825275.1 uncultured Fibrobacterota bacterium
CAGCGGTCGGGGGATCAGACCCGAGGAGATTGAAATCGCAGCTCGTGTGACTGAGTATCCTGCGACCGCTACAGCACCAAAAAAAAGGCGGGGCACCTCAGGTGCCAGGGTTTCAACCCGAGCTGCGTTCCGCGCATGGGCTCGGGTTAAAACCCTCGCAGGGCCCTTTGGCACCAAAGGTGTCATGCCGGTATTCGTACAGCCGTAGCAGTCGGCTCCACTTGGGACAAGCTTGGCACCAGAGGTGCCCCGCCAAGAATTGGAACGCGCAGCGGTCGGGGAATCAGACCCGACGACGAGGAGATTCACGGGGCAACTAGGGTTTCAGGGACGGGGAGGAATGGAGCCAGATGGTTCTTTTGGGCCCAAGTGGCGCATCACCAGCCCCCGTCGCCAATCTCGTGCACTCAACCTGTCGCCGTAAAACCAAAAAAATGCGAAGATTTGACCAAGGTCGGAGAGACCAAAACATTGTAGGATTTGGTCTCTCCTTGCTCTCCCTCCTGCCTTTGTTGGAGTTTCTTCGCATGCAGCACCTCGCCACAGATTCTGTCCGCCTTCACAACGAATTGGTTCACGGCAGCTTCGTCCATTACCTGCGTTACGCCATTCCCGCGTTGGTGGCTTTTGTTGTGTTGTGGGCCAAGTTCGTCAAAGATTGACGAAGGGTTTCGGCTTTGCTCCAGCGTGGAATAGATCCGTCCAGGGAGGATCCCGATTCCTAGCTTTCCCCAATCATGCAGATGAACGAAAACGAAACTCCCCTTCGTGGGGAAAACCTCGAAACTCTCGAGACCGCCACAGATCCCAAAATCCTGACTCCAGAAATTTCTGATTCTGGATCGAACACGGATGAAGAAGATACGGCAGGATTTGATCCCTCCAAACTTCTGGACGAGGTCAATTCCCAAGCCGACGACAACCCCGACGACATTGTCGAGCCCGAGCCACCGCTTCCCGATTTCACCTTTGAGCAAGCCTCGGAAACGATGAATGCGGCAGTTGCCAAGCAAGGCTGGGCTTCGCCGATGTTGGTGCAGCGCAAGGCCATTCCCTACCTGTTGGCTGGTCAAGATTTGATCACCCAGTCGCGGACGGGCTCTGGCAAGACCGGCGCCTTCATGATTCCGCTGGTGGAAGTTTGTGAAGTGAACCATCGCCAACCTCAAGCGTTGGTGCTCGTGCCGACTCGCGAACTGGCCCTCCAAGTCGCCAAGGAAGCCGCCATTTTAGGGGCCGACAAGGGAATCAAAACGGTCGTCGTGTACGGCGGCGTCGGCTACGAGAAACAGATCGAAGGATTGAAGACCAGCCACATCGTGATCGGCACTCCGGGTCGCGTGATCGACATGCTCCAAAAAGGGCATTTCAACCCTGCCTCGGTGCGAGACCTGGTGCTCGACGAAGCTGACGAAATGCTCTCGATGGGATTTTACCCGGACATGGCGCGCATCAAGAGCATTTTGCCCAAGGATCGCTGCACCTACATGTTCTCGGCGACCATCACGGAAAATGTCAAGCACCTGGCGCGAGACTTTTTGCGCAATCCCAAATTTTTGTCTTTGTCGCAAAAGAAGCGTTCGGTCGATGCGATCAGCCACCGCTACGTGGTGGTCGACAAGCTGGCCAAAGACAAGGCCGTGTTCGACATCCTGGAGCACGACCATCCGGAAATGGCGTTCATTTTCTGCAACACCCGCCGCGACGTGTCCTATTTGTCGGACTACTTGCGCTCGTGGGGGCTTTCGGCCGAACCGTTCAGCGGCGACATGAGCCAGATCGCCCGCGAAAAAGTGATGGCGCGGTTTCGCAAGCGGGAAACCCGGTATCTCGTGACCACCGATGTCGCGGCCCGCGGCATCGACGTCACCGACATCCCCTGCGTGATCCAATACGAGATGCCCATGGAGCCCGATGTCTACGTGCATCGCGCGGGTCGCACTGCCCGTGCGGGCAAGACCGGCGTGGCTTGGTCGGTGGTTTCGGAACTGGAAGAATTGGCCGTGAAGGCCATTGGTCGGCGCTTTGATTTGCGGTTTGAGAAAGTCCCCTCCTTCAAGCCTGATACCTCTGCAGCCGTCCTTGTCGAACGTTGCGTGGGATTGCTGGAACGGGCCGAACGGGACAGCTCGCGGGCGGTGCGCCGTGCCGCCGAAAAGCTCTCTGGCGCTCTACCAGAACTGGTACAGGCAGAATCGACTCGGCTCGGATTGGCGCTCTTGCTCTCCAAAGCCTACCGGGAAGAATTCTACGGCCAGAAGGATGCCACCCTCACGGGCCAAGAAATGGCCAAGATCGGGGTCGACGAAGATGCCGAAGAGCGCCGTCCCTTCCGAAGCGGCGGCCATGGCGGACCTCGCGGCGGCGGCGGCGGCCATAAAGGCGGCCCTAGGCGGCGGTGACAATTCGATGAAACAAATGGTTAAACGCCATCGTTTCATCGTGTTTTCTGAGAACAACCCCAAAAATCAACTTTTCAATCAGGGTTTCCCACGATGAACAGCAAAGTGATCTGTCCGATTTCAGGAAAGCCGATGTTGCCTTCTTTTTCTGGAACTGTACTTGGGAAATACAATGTTGAATACTTTTACTGCGAAGAAAGTGGCTTACTTAAAACTGAATCACCTTTCTGGCTAGAAGAGGCTTATACAAACGCCATCAGTGACACGGATACAGGGCTTGTCGAAAGAAATATTCACAATAGTCATATTCTGGAAACCATCATTGAATGCCTTGGACTCAGCAAGGGCTGCCTCTTAGATGTCTCTGGTGGGTATGGGATGTTGGCTAGGCTATTAAGGGATAAGGGATTTGATTGTTATACGACCGACAAGTATTGCCAGAATATTTTCGCAAAATCATTTGAACCAAAAGAGAATTTCAAGGCTCAATCTCTTTTCGCGTTTGAAGTTCTTGAACATCTTGATGATCCAACACTATTTTTAACGGAAATTTTCGAAAAATACCAATGTAAAACTCTAGTATTTTCGACTCTTACATTCCAAGGCTGTC
>CAIKAA010000012.1 GCA_903825275.1 uncultured Fibrobacterota bacterium
AAGAGGAACGCAAAACTTCCAGAATCTCGCTCTAAAGTCAATCCGGGACCAGATCCCTGCCATAGGCAGCGCGGCCCCTTGATCGCCTATCCATCTGGTCTTTTAGGCAGCAGACAGATAGGGGTGGATGATGCCCGTTCCCAGCATATACAAAGCTTCGAGGTCGCGCACCAACTTGCCCCAAACACAAGTCGGCCCGGACAGAAACCGTCATCACCCCAACGTGCTGAACCAGTCGTCCCCTAAAGAGTTCGACCTTCGCGTTCACAGCTCATCCCCCAAGCCTCTCCCTGGGGGAAGGTCGATCAGAACCCGAGACCCAATCCGACGCTGGCGGAGGTGTACTTGGCCAGGGTGTAGTCTCCCGAAATGTCGATGACACCCAAGCGGAGATTGAGACCGGCGGTCGCCCGGTAGAAATTTTCTCCCGTGGAGCTGAAATTCACCTGGATCGGTTTGCCATCTAGTCCATTGAAGTCGGTCAGGTAAGAAACTTCCAGAGTGGCTTTCTCGACACCAACGCCCACATAGGGGGCAAAGTTGAGAAAGCGGAAACCGAAGCGACGGGAAGCCTGAAGACCAGCGTTCCAACCCGAGAACTTCATGTAATCGCCATAATTGAAGCTGGAGTAGGCAAAGGTCACGCTGGAATTGATTCCCAAGGGAAGTTGGGCTTGGTCAAACCAGAACCCCGGATTGTGACTGATGCCAAATCCAAAGAAGGAAAATTCCCGAAATGTCGGGCAATAGCGGATAGCAAGCTGGGTCCCGGCAAGAGTGCCAATCGTGAGCTGGGGGAACGCGGCAGGGACACCGATGAAATATTTGGATTGCCCTACACCGCCCAGACCCATCCCAACCGTTTTGGTGCCGACGGGGGTGGAATCATGGGTCGCTGGATTGTACACCTTGACCGGGGAAGTCACCGTGTAGGTGATTTCATCCGGGCTTGGAGCCGTTGTGACATCCTGGCTGGAACTTTTTTTCTTGGGGCCGATGATGGTCGGCCCCGCAAGAGTCATTGTCATGGACAGGCCTTTCAGTTGATTGGCCACTTGGGTGATCGCCGCTTTGCGCAAGGCCGTATCGGCCAGGCTGGTTCCCACGATCTGAGCCGCCACCAATTTGGCCACATTCTCGTCGATGTTGGTGGTCGTGGTAGCCGAGAACTGCTCTGCATCCGAGTTGAACATGGTCCCGGCGGCAACAACCTTTGCCGAAATGTCCAAGCCAAATAGCTCTGGTTTGGGGGCTTCACGAAACCAGCCTTGGTTCAGGTCTGCCCCTAAGGTGGAAACGATCGGCTTGAGATAACCCTTGGCCGCATCGGTCCCCAATTTTTGAAGGTCATCGTTGATGCCGGCGAACGCCCAAGAGGCGATTCCAGCGAGAAGGATTCCAAGGGTGTGTTTTTTCATGGGTTGCTCTCCTGCGATTCGGTACTTGATGCTCAATGGAAGTAACGTCCAAACCACGCCTTCGGCAGTCTCAAGTCAGGTTGCCACAAAGGAGGACGATTATTTGTCCAACCATACCGATTCCTAGACCGGTTGGCTACCCTCAATTTACGGTCAGAGCTTATGAAAAACCAAATTTGAAGGGAATTGGGAACCATTGGATTTACCCGTGTATCCCACCCACCAATCGATTGTTCCCGATTCCCGACTCCGGTAACAGACTGGATTGTCCAAAGCGACGACTTCCCCCTGGACTATCGCGCCTTATTTCCAGCCTTTCCCTCCCCAGCATCAGCCCTTCCTCCCCTTGACATACATGACTTTTGGACCAAATGCAAAGTGATGCCCCTCCATCTGCAAAGCCAAACGGCTGGTTTGAGGCCAGATTCTACAGCGAACTTCGTGAGCTGGGAAATTTCTCCCGCCTCCCGAAGTTCCCCAAGGAGATCTAACATGAAAAAAACCGGTCTATCTCTAGCTTGCCTCTTCGCCCTGGCCTCGGCGGCTTCGGCCCAAACCAACCTGATCACCTTGAATCCAGGCTTCGAACTCGGCTCGCCAGCGGGCTGGTACATGTGGATCGACGAAAACTCAGGTGGCAACGCCTTGTTTGAAACCGTCGTCGCTTCCCATTCCGGGGCCTATGCCCTGCAAATGACTGTAAAACGCTCTACCCCCGAAATCTGGCAGATCCAGATGAACGTTCCCAAGTTCGAGGCCAAGGCCAACACCCGCTACCGCCTGACCTTCTGGGCCAAGGGTCCCGGATCTGTCAAGGTGACCGCCACCGATGTCGCAAAAAACTACGCCTGGATGGGAAGTTTTGATTCCAACCTCGGGCCCGACTGGACCAAGGTCAGTGGCGAATTCACCACCAGAGACCAAGCCGGATCTGGAGCCGTTGGATTGGGTGTGGCGATGGGCAAGCAAGCCGGTGTCTATCTGCTCGACGATTTTGATCTGGAAGAAGTGGGTAGCGCCGCGCATTGATTCTGTGCTAACTTCCTTTCGATGAAGCGCTCCTTTTGGATGTTTTGCCTCTTGGCTGTTCTCTTGTCGGGAATGGCCGGGGCATTTCGCCAAATCAAAACCCACAAGCAGCAGGAAATCTTTCCCGGCAAACACGTCTACTTGTTCACCTTCGACGACCGGGAATCAGGGGGAAGTTCCCGCATTGTTTCCCTGGAACGGCACTTGGGAGGAGCCACCATGGCCTTCCTTTTTGGGCAGAACACGGTATCGTGGATCGGGATCGGAGGCACCCTGGAAACCGGGGGCCGAAAAGGATTGGACCTGACCCAGTGGGATTCCATCGAGTTCGACATGAGCACGAATCGAGCGATTGGGGCCAATTGCGGATTGGTTACCTTCGATTCCAGCATCTGGCGGCATGGCGACTACCTGTCGCGCCGCTACCTTGAATCCCCTTTGGAGACCATCCAACCGGGACTTCACCGAATCGCTTTGGACGATTTCCGGCTAGCCCCTTGGTGGAAAGCCCGTGGTTACGCCAAACCATCGGACACCACCCGGAGATTGGACCAGACCGTCCAATTCCAAGTGAGTTTGGTGTTGGCCGGTTCAAAGCCGACAGGATCCCCCGACACCTTGCTGTTGCACCGGATCCAAGTGGTGTCGGACCGCTCCATCATCGGGCTCTGGGTCTGGGTCTTCCCCGCCCTTGCGGGAGTCGCCGCCCTCGCCTCCCTTTTCCGCAAAAGCGTTCGATCCACGACGCCCTTGCCCAGCCTTCAGGTTTCCTCTCCCCCCCGCCTCGTCGCCCAGGAATCCCGCCCTGTCGAGCGCGCTCCCGAGCCAAGGTCGCTGGAGCTGGACAACGAAAAAACAGCCCTTCGCAAGCGCTTGATCGGGTTTCTGGCCACCAATTACTCCCGTTCCGATTTGGATGCCGACACCGTCTGCAAGGAATCCTCCATCCCCCGCTCTCGCTTGCCGGAAATTGTCCGCGACTTGGACACCAGCTTCAAGGAGCTGTTGAACGGGATGCGTTTGAAGGAAGCCGCACGGCTTCTGCGCGAAACCGAAAACCCGGTTTCCGAAATCGCCTTCGCGGTAGGGTACGGGAGCATTCCCCATTTCAACCGCGTCTTCCGCGACTGTTATGGATGCCCTCCGGTAGCCTACCGAACCAAACCCAACGGCGAAACACCCCCTCGTGAGATCGACACACCCCCACCCGGCCCGTGAGGTTTAGATCAAGACGGCCACCTGCTGAGGCGGACGTCGATGGTGCTCTCGGGATTGTAGGTGCGACACCCCGCGCTGTTGGTGTTCTCTCCATCCTCGATGGTTTGGCTATCGAACACATCCACGGTATCGATGCCGCGGACATAACGCGCCGTGACCCAATACCTCGTGAAGCTCAATCCTTTGATCACGTCGGATTGGGTGCCCTCGGAAGGGTTCCAGGAATATGATTTGCTGTGGGAATCGCGCGGGTCGAGCCAAATCAAAACCTTGTCGTAATTGTGCGGGTCGGAATAACGCACGAACAATCGGCCCGTCGTCGGCGGCGCTTCGTCTCGGCAGGGAGTTCCTGTATTGCTGCCCACGGTGGAATCGAGACTCCCGCAAGCGCCCAGGAAGATGCCGGCCATTGTTGCGCCAAGGACAGTTTTTGTCTTCATTGCCATTGGATGGTCCATTCGATGCGAAGTTTGCTGTGATCCATTTGCTCACCCGTGGTGTAGCGAAAACCAATGCGGTTCATCTTGAGGAACCCGACTTCCAACCCGGCCCATTCCTCCAGTCGCCAATCCGGCGATAACTCGGTCCCGTAATAGGACCCCATGATGTTTTCGATTCCCACCCCGGGCAACACCGACAGCGCCTCGGTGCCAAACAGGTAACGTAAACCGGTCACGAACCCGTAGCGCCGGATTTGGAATTGCCCCCAATGGTGCGGCGACAAGGGCACCAAGACGTCCTGGCGAAAGGGATTCATCCAAAAGTCTTCGCTGACCACCAGTCCGGCGGCGTGAAAGGAGGGCCCTCCAAACAACGCAAAATCCGTCGAGGAGCCCCGCATCCCCAGCCGGAAACCGATGTTTCCTGGGTCTTTGGCACCGGCGGTCATGACCGCGACCCCTAATAGGAATGCCCCACTGGCTTTCATCATCAGACGTACTTTCTGGGAAACTCGGTTCATCTTGCAGCGAACCATCGGGTGGCGCTGGGTACAAAGAATAATGTCGAATTCTGGCTTGGGCCAGGAGCGGTGTGAGGAAGGTCACGATCTAGATCGAAATCCTTGGTTGTCTGCCCCGGAATCCGACCCTCCCGAAAGGTTTGGCCAACGTTTTTGAGCGAGGCAGAAATTGTCTAGACACCCCTGCACCACCAACCCGAGCCTTCGCCAGGAAGAGGAGGACAACGGAGATTGGTTCGTGGAAAGACACGCCAAACACTCCCCGGATCACCAAGATCCGAGGATGTCGTACATTCTCCAGCGAGCTGGAAGCGGGTTTGGGGGAACTACTTCTTGCCGGGCTTGGCGGCGGCGAGGGTGACGGCGGCCTTGGCGGCCTTTTCCGCCCCAGCCTTTTTGGCCAGAACCTTCTCGTTGCTGGGGTGTTTCTTGTCTTGTTTCTTGATGACCTTGTCTCCCACGATCGACCTCTTGTGCAATGGCCGTCCGACATCGGGCAGCGCGTTGTTATGAAATACCATTTCCGCCGCGACGAGACGGTTTTATTTGAAACTTTTTGTCTAGAATGACGGTTCGGGGAAGTTTGATCTCATCCTTCCCGTCCTCTTTCGGCTTCCCCCGCAAACCCATTTCCCCACTCCCCCCTCCGCCCGTCCATGAAGTAATTTCCAACGGTCGTCTCGGACAGTGGCAAAGGATTCGCACCATGCAAGCAAATACCCATCACCTAGCAACCTCTTCGAACCGCAGTCGGTTCCCCCTATCGCGAGCGATCCCCCTCGCCGTCGGGATGGTTCCCCTCGGGCTTTCGCTTTTTCTGCAAGGCTGCCAAGCCAAGGAAAAGAAGGAACCGTCTGCCACGGGACGCCAAATCGTGATCGGACTTTCGCTATCCGATTTGAAGGAAGAACGTTGGCTGCGCGACCGCGATTATTTCGTCGCCAAAGCCGAAAGCCTAGGCGCCAAAGTGATCGTCCAGGATGCCGGTGGAGATCCCAACGCCCAAGTCCGCCAATGCGACGGACTGTTGGCCAAAGGAGTCCAGGTGCTGGTGGTGGTGCCAAAAAACGCCGATGCGGCGCGGCCCATCGTG
>CAIKAA010000013.1 GCA_903825275.1 uncultured Fibrobacterota bacterium
ATGGGGCTGCTCTCGTTTGCCGGACGCCCCCAGCGATCCGAAGACGACCTTTGGATGGACTCCCCTGGCTGGGACCCTGCTTGGGCAGACGTCTTCACATGGAAATGGTCCTTGCAGCAAGAGGTGGGCTCGATTCAGGGGCGAATCCAAGGGTCTTGGAGCACCATCGATGTGGACAACAGCCTCGATTCCCTCTACTTCCCCAACTTGGACATTTTGGCCCAACACCGCGACAATCTGTTCGCGATGGAGGCCAGTTTGGGCTGTGTCACCGAAACTCCCTTTTTGGCATCGGTCGGTCCCACGTACAGTTACACCCTCTCCTGGAACCACCACATTTCCCGGGAGCGGATCGGAATCTGGATGCAAGCCTGGCCCTTTAGCGGCCGTTCCGGAGATTTCATCCCCTATTGGACTCTCCGCTCCCGGCTCGATCTTTGGACGATCAACCCCACTCGCCGGTGGCAACCGCGATTGGAGTTGACCTTGGGGTGGGAGCGCAATCTGTTCCATCCCGATCCATAATACCGCCACCATTCGTGTTTTTTGGGGTCCCCGTGAGCAGGATGCTTGCAGGGAATCCTTGATCCATGGAATGATCCCACTTGAGATCCACCTTTCTCCAACCTGGAAAACATCATGAATCTTGAGAAATCCCTCCGTTTCCAACCCACTCCGGGGCCTGTGGTCACCATCGTCCTAGATGGCGTGGGGCTTTCCAGCGCCCACGAAGGCAATGCGATCCATGCGGCGCGCACGCCGGTCCTCGACCAATTGTTCGCCTCCTACGCCTGGACAAGGTTGCGGGCCCACGGAACCGCGGTGGGGCTTCCCAGCGACGAAGACATGGGGAATTCCGAAGTAGGCCACAATGCCATGGGATCAGGACGTGTCTTCGCCCAAGGCGCCAAACTGGTCGGTGCCTCCATTGAAGCGGGAGCGATGTGGAAGGGGCAGGCTTGGTTGGATTTGATCCAAACCGCCAAGGCCGGCGGAACCCTCCATTTCTTGGGGCTGTTTTCGGACGGAAATGTCCATAGCCATCTCGATCATTTGAAGGCGATGATTCTGAGGGCCAAAGAGGAAGGCGTCAAAAAAGTCCGACTCCACATCTTGCTCGACGGTCGCGACGTGGGCGAGACTTCGGCCTTGGAATACGTCGATCCGTTCGAGGAATTTTTGAAGGGAATTTCTTCCGAGCAATTCGATGCCAAGATCGCCTCCGGGGGCGGCCGGATGAACATCACGATGGACCGCTACGAAGCCGACTGGAGCATGGTCGACCGGGGCTGGAAGATCCATGTCAAGGCCGATGGCCGCACCTTCCCCTCGGCTCGCGACGCCATCACCACGTATCGTTCCGAAGCCAAGGTGATCGACCAAGATCTGCCAGGATTTGTCGTGACAGAAAATGGCAAACCATTGGGACCCATCGTCGACGGCGATGCGGTGGTGTTCTTCAACTTCCGGGGCGATCGCTCGATCGAAATTTCCCGGGCTTTTACGGAAGAAGCCTTCGACAAGTTCGACCGCGGGGTGTTGCCCAAAATCTGCTTCGCGGGCATGATGCAGTACGACGGGGACCTCAAGATCCCGGCGCGCTACTTGGTGGTTCCACCAGCGATTTCCAACACTTTGGGCGAATACCTCTCGGGATCCGGAGTGACCCAATTCGCCATTTCCGAAACCCAAAAGTACGGGCACGTGACCTACTTCTGGAACGGCAACCGTTCCGGCAAATTTTCCGACAGTTTGGAAACCTATGTGGAAGTGACGTCGGACGTCATTCCCTTCGAGCAGCGCCCCTGGATGAAATGCGCCGAGATCACCGACGCCTTGATCGAAGCCGTGAAATCGGGCAAGTACCAATACCTGCGGGTGAATTATCCCAACGGAGACATGGTGGGCCACACGGGTTCCTTCGAAGCCGCCGTGACCTCCCTGCAAGCCTTGGACCTCCAGCTCGGCCGTCTGATTCCCGTGATCCTGGACGCCGGTGGGGTGGCAATGATCACCGCCGACCACGGCAATGCCGACGAGATGTTCGAACTCGACAAGAAGGGCCACATCAAGCGCGACGAGCATGGACACACCAAGGCCAAGACCAGCCACACGCTGAACCCCGTCCCCCTCATTTTGGCGGTCAAGGACGCCTATCCAGGATGGAAGTTGGAGGGCGACATCGAGAAGCCTGGTCTCTCCAACATCGCCGCCACGGTTTGCAATCTGTTGGGATACGAGGCGCCATCGGATTATGATCCGAGCTTGATCGAACCCGTCTAAACCAAACGGGCAACTCGCCAGTCTTCTTTTCGGGAGACTGGCATCGTTTCCTGCAATGTGGTACGCTGCAAGCGACAGTTCGACAGGAGACGATGAATGAAGATGAGCATCAAGGACCGCGTGACCCTGCTTTTGGTCGTTTGCGCCGCGCTGGTATTCGCCGTTTGGCTGGTGGCTTTCCAGAGTTTGAAGCTTTATCGGATCGATGGGGCCGTGGACCACGGCATCCAGACATACCAAAACCTCCAAATCGACGCGGCTCCCCCCACGTTGTTTTTGGTCGAAGCCGGAATGCACCTGCACCAAGTGGCGATCGCCCCCGATTCCGTCCGTCGACATGCCAATTGGGTCGAATTCAACAAGCACCGCCATGAATTCGATTCGACTTTGGTTTACCACGACAGCGTTCTGAAAGACGACCCGATCCTTCTGACGCTGCACCAAGCCGTCGATCCGATGCAGAAATTTCTGAAGGAGTTGGACGACCAATTCGTACCTCTCCTGAAAGCCGACGACCAGACCGGAATGGTCGACTTCCTGAACCGCAAATACGCATCAGCCCACCACACCCATGATTCCCTGAATGTGGAACTGATGAATCGCTTGAATGCCCTGGTTGTCAGCAAGAGAAGTGAGGCGGTCCAAGGATCAAAAGTCCACATTTTGGTCTCCGTCGTCGTATTCGTTGTGTTTTTGCTGCTGCTGCTGGGGATGATCGGGTACTTGCGCCGCGAACTCCATAAATCGGTGATCTTCGAACGGCTCGCGTCAAACGCCCCGGTCAACATCATGATGACCGACTTAAACCTGAAAATCACCTACGCCAACCGCCGCTCCATCGATACCCTCAAGCAGATCGAATACGCCATGCCCTGCAAGGCGGAAGAGATCCTGGGCCAATGCATCGACATCTTCCACAAGAATCCCGATCGGATTCGCAAGATGCTGGCCGATCCCAACAACCTCCCCCACACCGCCACCATCCAAATTGGCCATGACTGGATGGCCCAAACCATCGTGGCGGTTCTCGATGAAAAGGGGAAGTACATCGGCCCCATGCTCACTTGGGAACTGGTCACCAAAAAACGGGAAACGGAACGGAAAACCAAAGACCTGCAACTTGCGCTGGCGGCCCAAGTCGACGAGCTTCGCCAAGCCTCCCAAGAATTGACCTCGGGTTCCACCGAGCTGTTGTCGGCGAGCCGGACCACGGCCCAGTCCATCGGCACATCGGTGCGATCGGTCGACGACGTGAACCACCAATTGAGCGCCTTGGCGGCAAGCACCGAAGAAATGAGCGCCAGCGTCGGCGAGATCGCCACCAACGTGGCCGAAGCCGCCCAAGTGGCGAAGGAAGCGGGAAAAACGACTTCGATCGTCAACTCGCGCATCCGCGACCTGGGAGCCTCTAGCGCCGAAATCACCAAGGCGGTGAACGTGATCAACGACATCGCCGATCAAACCAAATTGCTGGCCTTGAACGCCACCATCGAAGCGGCGCGAGCAGGGGAAGCCGGCAAAGGGTTCGCCGTGGTGGCAGGTGAGGTCAAGGAACTCGCCAAGCAAACCGGCAACGCCACCGAAGAAATTGGACGCATGGTCGATGCCATCCAACACGACGTGGCAGGTTCGATCGAAGGCATGGGCAAAGTCCGCGAAGTGGTCGCCCGGATCGAAGCCTTGCAGTCCTCTGTGGCCGCCTCGGTCGAAGA
>CAIKAA010000014.1 GCA_903825275.1 uncultured Fibrobacterota bacterium
ACTACGTGGTTCACGACACCCACGGGATCGGCAAGTACCTGGGCATCGAGCGGATCAAGGCGGGCGACCAGGAAGTCGACGTATTGGTGATCCAGTACGAAGGCAAGGACCGACTGCGTGTGCCGGTGGCCGAAATGGTCCGGATCCAAAAGTACGGTTCCCGCGACGGCACCGAGCCGCAGCTCCACAAGCTGGGCGGCCGCACCTGGGAAGTGCTGAAGGAAAAGACCCGCAAGGCTGTCGAGGAGATGGTGCGGGAACTGGTGGAGCTGTACGCCAAACGCTCGGTAGCCCAACGCCCCAGCCTTCCGCCCGACGACCACTTCCAGAAGGAATTCGAGGATTCCTTCCCTTGGGACCTCACGCCCGACCAAGCCCGCGCCGTCCAGGAAGCCAAGCTCGACATGGAGTCGGAAAAACCGATGGACCGTTTGGTGTGCGGCGACGTGGGCTTTGGCAAGACCGAAGTGGCCGTGCGCGCCATCTTCAAGGCCGTGATGAGCCGCCGCCAAACCGCTGTCTTGGTGCCCACCACCTTGCTGGCCTCCCAGCACGCCTCGACCTTGCAGGATCGATTTGCCGATTGGCCGATCCGCGTGGAGCTGTTGAACCGCTTCGTGGGCCCCAAGGAACAGAAGCAGATTTTGTCCGACCTGGAGGCGGGCAAGGTGGACGTGATCGTGGGCACCCACAGGATTTTGGCCAAAGATGTCAAGTTCCGCGAGCTGGGGCTTTTGATCTTGGACGAAGAACAGAAGTTTGGCGTGAAGCAGAAGGAAAAACTCGTGGAGTTGCGCCACGAGATCGACCTGCTGACCCTCACCGCCACCCCCATCCCGCGCACCCTCCACATGGCGCTGTCTGGCGCCCGTGACATCTCCATCATTTCCACTCCGCCCCGCAACCGCCTCCCGGTGGAAACCCGGGTTCGAAATTTCCGCGAGGAATCACTGGCCGAGGCGATCCAAGACGAGCTGGATCGCGGCGGACAGGCCTTCGTTGTCTCCCCACGCATTGAAGGATTGGAGGACCTGGCCCGCATTGTGGAAGAACAGGTCCCCAACGCGCGGGTGTGCATCGGGCACGGCCAAATGGGCGAAGACGAGCTGGAGCAGGTCATGTCGGCTTTCTTGGCCCGCGAGTTCGACGTCTTGGTGAGCACCACCATCGTCGAATCGGGGCTGGACATCCCCACCGTGAACACGATCTGTGTGATCGACGCCCAAAAGTTCGGGCTCTCGCAAATGCACCAGCTGCGCGGCCGAGTGGGACGATCGGACATCCACGCCTTCTGTCATCTGTTCGTCCCCGATTTGGAACGCCTTCCCCAAGACGCCAAGCGCCGCCTTCAGGCCTTGGAGCAGTTCACCGATTTGGGTTCGGGCTACGCGATCGCCATGCGCGATCTGGAAATCCGCGGCGCTGGCAATTTGTTGGGCCACAAGCAGAGCGGGTTCACCGCCGCGGTGGGCTTCGAGACCTATTGCCGGATCTTGAAGGAAACGGTCGAACAATTGATGGGCAAAGAACCTCCCAAGGCACCCTTGGAGCCCCGCATCGAACTGGATGGCGCCGCCTACCTTCCCGAAGACTACATCGAGGATTCCCACCAGCGCATCCAGCTTTACCAGAGGATTTCCAGGACAAAATCTGTCGTCGACCTGGACCAGATGCTATTGGAACTGCGCGACCGCTTCGGTCCGGTGCCCGAACCCGCCGCGATGGTGATCCGCATGATGCAATCGCGCTTGGCCGCGCGGATTGCAGGAGTGGCCGTGGGTGGCATCGCGCGCGGCCGCATGATTTTGGAATTCGACGACGCCTTCCGGAGCGAATTGTCCGTCTTGAAAGAACGCGCCAACGGTTTGCGACCTCGGATCGAGTGGATGGCCGTGACGCCTCCTTTGCGGATGATCGCCGACTTGACCGGTTACCCAGCCCTCAAGCAACAGGAAGAGTTTCTTTTGATCTTGAGAAGACT
>CAIKAA010000015.1 GCA_903825275.1 uncultured Fibrobacterota bacterium
AGGAGAGAATGGAACTGGATCAGGAACTCCAGATGGCTCGCAAGGTGATCTTGGCGTGCAACGGATCCATTTCCATGGAGGCGCGCATCGATGGTGGACTCCGCACCCGTGTCCGGTTGAGGCTAGCCCCACAAAAAGAAAAGGTTTAAGATGGCTTGGTCCGCAGAAGGATTGCCGGGCTTCTTCGAGCGATTGCGCAACATGAGCGCCATTCGTCGCTTCGGAACCTTGCCTTCAGCCCAACACGACAGCGTCGCCAACCACTCCTTCGACGTGGCCGTTCTGGCCATGATGATCGCCGACCGCGAAGAGGATTCGACACTTTCTGTCGAAAAGATTTTGCGCAAGGCCTTGTGGCACGATTTCGAGGAGACCATCGTCTCGGACATCCCCCACCCCATCAAGCATCGTTACCAGGGCGGAAGGCTGGGGAAGCTTTTGGAAGAGATCGTCGAAACCGTTTTGGAAAACGAGGCGTTCCACGAACTACCCTCCGAAATGGCCCACCGCTACGCCGCCGATGCCCGCGATGCCAAGCGGGAACGGGAAGGGGAAGTGGTCGCCGCCGCCGACGCCATGGATTTGGTCATCGTGGCCACCCGCGAAATCAAAATGGGAAACCGCTATTTCCTGCATGTTTTCGAAGCAGGCATGGGGCTCTGCGAAAAATTCCGGCACTTCAAACTGGTGGACGAATTTTGTCTGGTCGCCCGTCCTTACCTGGAAAACGGACAATTCGTGGACGGGGTGTTCCATGAAAACCGTCCTGGAGGCCTAAGCCAGTTTGATCTCTTTTCAACTGGATCCCCATAGCATGGCAATCCAGCATTTGATCCACCACCGGATTCCCTCGGCAAAACCCGCATCTCGCACCTTGGTGTTCCTCCACGGCTTGGGCGATTCCCTGGCTGGCTGGTCGTTTTTGCCCGAAGCACTGGGCTTGGAGCGGCTCGAGATCGTCCTGGTTCAGGCACCAATACCTTACGGACCAGGTTGGTCTTGGTACGAGCTCGACCAATCGCTGCGATCCACCGCGAAGACAAAAAACGACATTCAGGAAAGTCGCGGAAAGATCCTCGCACTATTGTCCCACTTGGAACTCGACCTTTCGCGCACCATCCTCGGGGGATTTTCGCAGGGCGCCGTGATGAGCCTCGATACCGGAGTGCGGTTTGACGAAATTTTCGCCGGATTGTTGGCCATTTCCGGCTATGTCCCTCTGCTGGAGGATTTCCCCCAGTGCTTTGGCAAAGCCATCGCCAACCAGAGGGTTTTGGCCACCCACGGCCATTGGGATCCGGTCATTCCCCACGCCTTGGCCCAGTCGCAGATGACCGAGCTCGCCCGACGCGGTGCCCCCTTGGAATTCGAAAGCTTCGACAAGGCCCACGACCTGGATGTCGACGAAGAGTTGGACCGAATCCGCGCATGGATGTCGGAAGGAATGGAGTCATGGACAGGAACGCGGAGGTGAAACCCTTGGGTGAATTGCGGGTGCTGGTCACGGCGGGGAGCACTTGGACCAAGATCGATGAAGTGCGGGTGATCACGAATGTCTTCACAGGAAACACCGGGATCGGCATCGCCAAGCATTTCGTGGCGAAGGGAATCGCAACGACCTTGCTCTACAACCCCCGGATCAACCACGTCGACCCGCACCCCGGACTGAAGATCGTGGACTACGTCACCTACGAAGACTTGTACGCAAGGATGCAGGAGGAGATCTGCTCGGGAAGCTACGATGTCGTGATCCATTCGGCGGCAGTTTCGGATTACGGCGCCCAGGTGAAGCAGCTTGTGGAAGTGGACACCCCAGAAATTCAGTCGCTCGTCAAAGCCGGTTACCGGGTCTTTCAAGAGGTGACGAACGTCCCCGGAAAGATCAAATCCGACTTGCCCGAACTCACCCTCACGATGACAAAAACCGACAAGATTGTGGATTTCGTCAAAGCTTGGTGTCCCGGAATCTGCTTGGTCAAGTTCAAGCTGGAGGTCGACCGCACCTACTCCAGTCTGGTCGAGGTCGCCCAGCACAGCCAGAAAACCTCGAAGGCCGATCTGATCGTGGCGAATGACCTTCACGGCCAAAAAAATGGTATTCCCCCCGCCTTGATCCTCGAAGGCGAGAATCTCGAAGAAATCGGAAATCGGGAGTTCCTCCCGTCCCGACTTTTTGACAGGGTGATGGACTTGCTGGGAAAGAGGCCAAACGCATGAACATTCTCTTGATCGTCACCGGGGGGATCGCGGCCTACAAAGCTTGTGAAATCGTGCGCCTGTTTCAAAAGCGCGGCGACGAAGTCCGTGTCGTGATGACTGAATCTGCCTGTGAATTCATCACCCCGCTCACCTTGGCCACCCTTTCGGGGAACCCCGTCCACGTGGGCCAATTCTCCGAACGATCCGATGTCGAACACATCGCCTTGGTGAAATGGGCCCACGCGATCCTGGTGGCCCCCGCGACCTACAATTTTATCGGGAAGATCGCCCACGGGATCGCCGACGATCTAGCTTCGACGGTGGTGGCCGCCACGCCCCGGGAAATCAAAGTCTATCTCGCTCCCGCCATGAACACCGAGATGTGGAAGAATCCAATCCTTCAAAGGAACCTGGAAATCCTTTCGGGCCTTGAAGCGGGTTTGAAAGGTCCAAAGTACCCCATCCTCGCGCCTCGCGAAGCCCTCTTGGCCTGCGGGGATCAGGGAGTGGGGGCTTTGGCGGATCCCTTGGAAATCGTGGAGGCGGTGAGGGGGGAAGGAACCCTTTCGTAACTCTCCTCACGCCAGCAGTCGGTGCGACGGCACAGCCCATATCCCCGGTTCGCACAATTTTACCAAACTCCTCCCCCGGTGAATCACCATGCCTCCCCGCCACCGATCGCCCAGAGCTTGGGCGATCGCTACAAGGTGGCGAGCATCCCGAGGTTCCACTTGGTCCCGCATTTTGATCTCGCATCCGATCACGCCAAATGGGGTTTCCAACAAGAGATCGACCTCCATCCCCGAGACCGTCCGGTAATGGAACATCTGGGCATCCACCTTGGCGGTGCGGATCCACTTGTGGATCTCGGCCACGACATGGTTCTCGTAAATCTCTCCCGTCAGGACATCGGTTCTTCCCGTCAAACGGCGCAACAAGCCCAGATCTGTCCAGTAGAGTTTGGGGCTTTTGGTCACCCGACTGGTCAGATTTTGACTCCATGGCTCAAGTAGGATGGTTTGAAAGCTCACGTTCAAGTACTCGAGCCAACGCCGTGCCGTGTCGACGCTGACGCCGCAATCCCGAGCCAGTTCCGAGTAGCTGAGAAGCCCCCCACACCGCAAAGCCCCAAGCCTTTGGAATTTGCGGAACGGCTCAAGGTGCAAAATTCGGCTCAATCCGGCCAGGCGATTCGGCTGAAAGCGGCCACCCGATTCGGCTCAATCCGGCCACCCTGAATTCGGTTGAAAGCGGCCAGTTGGGGTGGCTTGGCGAGA
>CAIKAA010000016.1 GCA_903825275.1 uncultured Fibrobacterota bacterium
ACTAAAGGGAACGTCCAGAAGGGGCCAAATTCGGGCCAATCCGGCCGACTAATTACCTTGTCCCCTGGAGACTCTCAGACCACCAGGGGACCCGGCCGCTTTGCCCCGAATTGACTGGCCGCTTTCGCCGAATTTCGCACTCTCGGCGTTCCCCGACCGGCTCAGGCCTTTCTTGCCCGACTTTTCCTTTCTCTTGGTGGACTTGGCTCATACCTCTGGGGAAACCTTGAGGACGGCGTACCAAAATCGATCCGTCCTAGTGGCGATGGAACTGATGAAGTCCATCTTTTCCCCCGTTGAAGTCGCCCGTTTGATGGAGCGACTTTCGCCCGACGACGGCCCACTCAACCAGGACCTCGCCTTGCGGTACCTTCGCGTGCTCTTGATGTATATATTCAAGCGAAGCGACTTCGGGGTGCAACAGGCTTTGACCCTAAAACTCCACCCCACCACACGGGAGCTGACCATGACCATGGAAGAACAGATTCTCCTGCGAGGGGAACAACTCGGGTTGAAAAAAGGCCTTGAGCAGGGAATTGAGCAGGGAATTGAGCAAGGGCTTGAGAAAGGAATCGAGCAGGGACTTCGCCGAAAAGCTTTGGAAGACGCTCAAAAGATGCGGGAGCACGACATCGATTGGGGGATTGTGACCGATGTGACAGGCATCAAACCCGAGGACCTTCAATAGGTCGCAATCCCGCAGCATTCCCCTTCGGCTCTGTTTGCCTCTGTTATCCGGAGCCAATTTACGCCAAGGTTTTCAGGGATTACCCAAAACCCAAACCTAGTGACCCAATGGGGATTGCACGAGCACACTTGTGAATCCCGCATGCCTGGGCTGTCGCCCTTGGCACCAAAGGTGCCCCGCAGCCAGTTTCAGCACATGGCGGTCGGCAGGCTCAGGGACCTCCCTTCGATCCCAAAGCGCAGCCGACAGGGAAAGTTCGCGGCAATCCCATCGCGCACCGGCCAGCTTGCCGATCCCTGAGCGGTGCGGTGCCCTGAGCCCCTGGGAACAGGCCGGTGTACCGAGTAAGGCATTACGAAACCGGCAGGGCACCTTTAGAGCCTATCCATAAATAGCGATTCGCCCTGCGATCGGCTGGCAAAGCCGCTGGTCTGCTTCAGGCTCGTTCACCGTAGTTCGGTTCACTACGCCTCGCTCGCCTTCATTGACCAGCAACTTTTCGCTCGATCTCGGAATCGAAGCCTATTTACGGATAAGCTCTTAGCGCCAAGGGCGGTTTATTTCAGCTCGTAGCTCCTCGGCTGCCTGAGAAGTCCACTTCGAAATCTTTCGCGAAGAAGTGACCCAAACAGGCCTTCCGAACGGATCTAGATGGATGCGGAGTTGGCCGTCCTTTTCCTTTGAGTGGTCTTGAGGCAACGGCACACCCTACGGTGTCGGGACGTAAATTCTCAGGCAAGAAACTGGTCCATCATGGAAGGAACTAGGAATTTTCAATTTCTTCGCGTATATCGTATTTGACGTGACGCAGTTCAAGGTCACCCTTTCACCGGTCAAAGAGGTTTGTGTTTATGAAGGGTTGGATTTACTTCGCGATTCTCCTTGTCGAATCGACCTGCTTTGCCCAGACTCGGGTCCAGGACACGCTTTATGTGGCCGAGGATACCACCCCCATTTTCCGGAACCCCGGCAAAGGATGGGTGTTTTACACTAGTTGGTTCAACACCATGACCCCCGAGCAAGTTGCCCGGGGCAGCGTTTGTTACAACCGGTTCAGTTGGGCCGACCTGCAGCCCACCGCGACCACCTACAACTGGAAGAAGATCGATGACGAGATCGCCCGTTGCAAAACCGCAGGGATGCGCTACGCGTTTGGCGTCATGAACATGAGCATGGATTGGGGGCCCGATGACGGATATGCCGTCCCCAAATGGGTCTTCGATTCCGGAGCGACCTATTATCGAGTCAAGGACAACCGCCGTCCCACTCTGTTCAACATCATCCCCTACTGGACCAACAACCCGGTCTTTTTCGCCAAACAAAATGCCTTCATTCAGGCGCTGGCGAACCGGTACAATGGCTCTCCCGATTTGGCCTGGGTCGACATTCGCAGTTACGGCAATTGGGGAGAGGGGCATTTGGGTGGAATCAGCAAAGATGAATACGGCAAGGCCATTGTGGAGCCCACGCCAATCAAGTTGATGCAGGACTACTTCGTTCCCTATTTCCACGCCTTTGCGGGGACCCAGCTCATCGTGCCGTTCGGGCACCACGGTTTCGATTCGACCTACCGTTGGGCGGTCGACAGCGGCATGGGAATGCGCCGCGATGGCATCCCCGACTGGAGCGATGGTTCGGACGTTGGCTGGGCCGATGGCAAGCAGCCCACCGTGATGGAATATAGCGGCAATTACACGGACCTCGTCGCCCAGGGGATCTGGAAGGATTCGACGGTGACAAAAGCGGTCCTGACGGCCCACGCCTCCTACGCCGAAATCAGCCGAGGCGATCCGGTGGGCTTCATCAAGTCCGCCGATGCCTACATGAAGAACCTCGCCAACAAGATCGGGTACCACTTCGTGTTGAAGTCGATC
>CAIKAA010000017.1 GCA_903825275.1 uncultured Fibrobacterota bacterium
AGGGAATGTTCCTAGTTCTGGTCGACTTCTGAATTTTACGCCACTTGGGATGGAGTTCGGATCCCGATAGAGCTGGACAAGTTCAGTTCAACACAATCCCCTCGCCGGAATCGAATACCCCATTTTCTGCGATGACCTGGGAGTACCACTTGGCCGATGCCTTGGGGGTTCGCACCTGGGTTTCAAAATCCACATGGACCAGACCAAAACGCTTGGAGTAGCCCTGGGCCCATTCGAAGTTGTCCAGAAAGGACCAGGCGAAGTAACCCTTCATGGGAACTCCATCCTCGCAAGCGCGCGCCAGCGAGCGCAAGTGTTCGCGAAAGTAGGCGATGCGGTGCTGGTCGTTCAATCCACCGGTTTCCCAAGCGCATCCGTTTTCGGTGATGTATTGGGCCGCCGGATTCCAGCCTTCTTGACAGAATTTGGGAGTCCAATACATGATGTCCGGTTCAACCGGCCAGTCAAAATCTGTCTTTGGTGAATCGGTTCGGCGCCAGGGTTTGCCTTCGTTTTGGTTCGGGGAAGCGTAGTCGCCAAAATACAGGTTCAACCCCAGGAAATCGGGCTTGTCGCCGATCAGTTCCAGGTCGCCGGGATGGATTTGGGGGACGTCGTCGCCGCATTTCTCCCACTCGGCGGCGGGGTAGGCGCCTTTCCACAGGGGGTCCAACCACCACGAATTGTTTTGGACAAACAATTGGCGCGCCCACTCGATGTCTTCCGGGGCGTTGCTGGCAGGTAGGGTCGACCAAGGATTGTGGGCAAACCCGATCTCCAACTTTTCTCGGCCCAAAATGTCCCGCAAGGCGCGGCTGGCGTACCCGTGGGCAAGCAGCACGGTGTGCCGGGCTTGACGCACCAATTGTTCGGATTCCTTGCGGCCGGGAGCGAAAACGCCCTGTCGGTACCCTAGGTCAACGATACAGGGGCCTTCGTTGATGGGCATCCATTTTTTGACGCGATTGCCGATCCGCAGGGCGAGGATTTCGGCCAAATCGCCCATGGCCTTGGCGGTATCCCGACAGAGCCATCCGCCCTGGTCTTCCAAGCTTTGGGGAAGGTCCCAATGGAAGATCGTGAGACACGGCTCGATGCCGCGCTCCAGGCAGCCATCGACGATGCGTTCGTAAAAATCGAGTCCCTTGTCCAAGGCTTTCCCGCGTCCGGTCGGCTGGATGCGCGGCCACGACACCGAGAACCGGTAGGCCTGGAGCCCGAGCGCGGCGATCAGGTCCAAATCTTCGGCGTAGCGGTGGTAATGGTCGCAGGCGAGGTTACCGGTATGGCCCTCGTGGACGTGATTTGGCGTGTGACAAAAGGTGTCCCAGATCGATTCGCCCTTGCCATCTTCCTGCCACGCTCCCTCGATTTGGAAACTCGAGGTGGCCGCTCCCCAAAGAAAGCCCGTTGGGAAGGAGCCAGAACCTGGATTTGAGGTGCGAGACTGGGCGTGAAGCATTCGGGCTCCGGTGTAAATCGTGGATTGCAGAACCGGTCTTGTGCGAGCGAGAGGTATAAAATCCTCTCTTTCTGGAGACGGGAATTGTACCATGGTTGGGTGGACCTTTCACCCGCCTTCGTGGCGAAACTTTTGGAAAGCGTGGTGGACTCGGGATTGCACCGCCCCGAAGCCGATGACCCGACCCTCCCGGACTCGCGGAGAATTCCCCTGTTTCGCCAATCGGGGGAAGGCAAGGTGCGACGCGATCCCGCGAGCATCGCAGAGGATTGTCGCCGACTCGTGGCGACCCGCTCGGATCGCCTGAGGCTGGCGGATGGATCGGTTCCCGACGCCGAGCATCTCATTGGGATGGAACGCTTGTTGGCCCGCAAGGAATCGTCCTACACTCCCGGACATTTTTTGAGCTTGGTTCGGCTTTCTCAAGATCTCACCGACACGGCGACCACCGGGATCACGGCCGTCGAGCGACGCACCTTGCATTTGCTGGAGCGCCGCTTGGCCGACATGCAGCGCTCGGAACGACCCGCCAATCCTCATTGGGTCGCCAGTTGGTTGTCTTCCGTACGTTCGGGGGATTCCAACCGTCAATGTGCCCTCCTGGACTTGATGCGTTATTTGGACGAGGTATCGGGTCATCCCCTGGTTGGATTCCCCCAGCAAGCCGCATCGGATTCCATCCATTTGTTGCTGGCGATCCAACATTTTTCTGCCCGGACCTCTTTTGATTCCCGATCGGCGGTGCCCTTGGACATCTGCCTGGGGGCCCGGTGCATTTTGGCCAATTCCAAGGTCTTGCACCTGCGCTTGGGTGCCCTGCTCGACCAAGTTCTGTCTCCGGAGCTCGCGCTTTGGGAAAAGTTGCAGGACTGGTCGAAATCGATCGAGCACCAAAAAAGTTCCATCTTTCGACTGCCTCCCGAAATGCTCGATCCGGCTTTTGCGGTGGAACACAAACGAATCGGTCCCTTGGATCTGGTTCTTTCGGTGGGCGAGAGATTGGACCGTCCTGGCCGGACCATGTCGGTGATCGAAAGCCTGGTTGCTTTGGAACGGACGCTTTACCGGAGGATTTATCGGCAGGAAAGTCGCAAGCACCACAATGTCGTGTTGTTGCGACGGGTGTTGGATCGGGCGTTGAACGAGAAGAATCGCCGCAGCATGCGTTTGACGCCATCCAAAATCCGACCTGCCCAAAACCTGAACGTCGCGATCTCCGAGAGCGATTCGGCACTTCCCTGGGGAGAGGGTGTGTGGGCCAAATTGCGCGACCAAGGGGATGCTCTGGAAAGTGCCCGTGACCAAGGTTGCACGCCTTCGACTCGCAAGGTTTGGAATCTCTTCTTCCAAGGGCTCGAACCGCGTGGCGAAGAACTTTCCGATTTGGACGAGTATCTGCGCTGGAGCCTGGATTGCCGAGGCAATCTGCTGGAGGCCGTTGAGGACCGAACGATCCAGGAGCGCGATTGCCTGCGGGATTGGTTTTTGGCTTTGGTGGTGCGGGCGATGGCGATCCAACCGGCTCGCAAGGGGAAATCGTTCTTCCGCCGACACCAGCGCGACCAGGCCAGCCCGCTCTTGTGGCTGGTGGCCGCTCGAAAGTTCGGTTCGGGCGCCACGCCGCAATTGCTTGTGACAGAATCTGTCCAGAATAAACGTCTCGTGGAACTGGACAAGGCCGTTTGTGCCGCTTTGGAAGATTGGTGTGGCAGCCACCCTTGGGATCGTCGGCTTTTTGGGATCTGGCCCGCCGATCTTCGCGGACCGTGTTTCGCCGATGGAATCCGTCCTGGCCTCAGACGCTCTCGCGTCGATGGCACCCCATCCCACGAGGTGGAGGTCCGTTTGGAAATGCTGAACCGGGAATTGGAATACCGTTCCTGGTTGGGCGCCCGCGAGCGGGTCGCCCTTCTGGAGCGCACGCTCGACCCGAACCCCTAGCCCAAAAAGGACTTCATCGACTGGTCGATGCGTTGGGCCAGTTCGGCGATCTTGGTGGCTGCGGACTTCGATTGTTCGGCGGTCGCGGCTCCGGTTTGCGAGACACCCGAGAGGTCGTGGATGGCGGCTCGGATCTCCTTGGTGCCCCGAGACGATTCGCCAACATTCCGGGCGATTTCCCGCGAGG
>CAIKAA010000018.1 GCA_903825275.1 uncultured Fibrobacterota bacterium
ACACCACCCTTTTCACACCAATCGGTCCCGAAGTCCACGACAAGGATTGCTTCTACTGGTGCGCCCTGCTGTTTTTCACGGGGAAGGCATCTCGCTCCCACGAGGCGATCGTCGGGCGCCTGCTGGAGGCCAACAAAGCCGATGTGTTGCTGAACGCCCAATTCACGGTTACGATGATGGGAATGCCCGAAGTCGTCCTGAAGTCCTGCGTCGAAGTCTCGGGAATTCCTGCCGTGCTGAAAACGAGCGGGGAATCCAAATGAATTGGACATATTCTGTCGCAACATCACTTGGATTGGTTTTTCTTTCCGGATGCGC
Organism: uncultured Fibrobacterota bacterium; assembly: GCA_903825275.1. Classification (GTDB taxonomy): domain Bacteria; phylum Fibrobacterota; class Fibrobacteria; order UBA5070; family UBA5070; genus UBA5070. Next base: position 319 of record CAIKAA010000018.1, read on the forward strand.
CATGAATGTCTTCCATTCTCCCGTGGCGATCTCCACAAAATCTTGCGCACCCCAAGGCGGAACAGATCTCGGGATCGTGATGGCCCAACGATGCACCAAGGTGTGTCTGATTCCGTTTTTCTACAAACCCGGCGATTTATACGATGACCTGCTGGCCAAATCCGAAGCCTTGGGCGGGAATGCGGTCCGCGACTTGCGCGTTCAAAATACTGTGACAACCTTCTTGTTTCTGTTCGGAAAAGATTGCTGGGAGGCCACCGGAACGGCGATCCGACTCGGTGGATCGCCGGGTGGGGGCAAAGATTCCGACTCGCCAAAGCCAAGAGTACTGGACGGAAGGGACGAGGAAAAGACACCGCTCAGGGCCCTCGGACAAGCCGACTCTTCGGGGCTTGCACCGTTGAGCCCTTGACGAAGCCCAAGACCCAGTTAAATTTGTTCTCCCTTACCGGGGCAATTAGCTCAGCTGGTTAGAGCGCGCCGTTCACATCGGCGAGGTCACAGGTTCAAGTCCTGTATTGCCCACTCTCGAGACGAGGTCCCCTCCCTGATCCATTTTTGGGAAAGGGATCGCGCGACGGGGCCATAGCTCAGTTGGTAGAGCGTTTCGTTCGCAATGAAAAGGTCTGGGGTTCGATTCCCCATGGCTCCATAAAAAACCCTTCGTCGCAAGACGAAGGGTTTTTTGTTGGCGAAACGCAATAAAAAGGTCTGGGGCTCGATTCCCCGGTGGCTCCACTAGCCCGGTTCGGTGACTTTGAGCGGACTCTGTGACTAGGTCGGTGTGATCGGAACTCATTTCTGCGCACTGGCAATGGCCAAGTCCCCGGAGCTTGGAGGATGTCCTGGCAGTGAACCGCGGTGGCTTCGGTGGCGCAAGATTCCTCAATCAGAAATGGGGATGCCAACGCGTCTCCACCGACAGAACGGTGGAGACGCGTTTTCTGTCCCTAAAACCCCTACGCGGCCCCTCGCGTCTGCGTGATCATGTCGTAGGCCAGGTCTCGCTTGAGCATCTCGTAGACCACGTCCAAGAAGATGCCGCGCGTGACGTCGTCACTCAGGAGGCGCGTGGCGAGATCCTGGTGGGTGGTCATCGCGTTCACGATGGCTTCCACGGTGGCCCCGGGAAGATTGGCCTTCATGGCCTGGTCGCGCGTGTTGTTGCGCACCTGAGCCATGACCTGGGCGTTGCCACGCAGGGTTTCGCTCACGTGCACGGCCAGGGCCACCTGGTCCTTGTCGCCGATTTCT
>CAIKAA010000019.1 GCA_903825275.1 uncultured Fibrobacterota bacterium
CGAGGGACCGATCAGAGCGGTCACCCGGTTCTGCTCGATTTCCAGGTCGATGTGGCGAAGCGCGTGTTTTTCCCCGTAATGCAGGTTGAGGTCGCGGGAAGTGATCTTGATTTTTTCGGTCATTTTCTGTCGGGTCCCGTTTAGCGGATGGCCTGGCGGCGCATTTGCCAGCGCAGGACGGTCGCAAAGAAGTTTAACGTGAATGTAAGTGCCAAGAGCACGAAGGTCGTCGCGAATTGGAGGGGGCGCGTCGCGTCCACGTCGGGGGATTGGGTCGACAGGATGTAGATGTGGTAACCCAGGTGCATGAACTGGCTGGTCAACCCTTTGGGCAGGTTGGGCAGAAAATAGGCCGCACCCGTGAACAGGATGGGGGCCACTTCACCGGCTCCTCGGCTGACCGCCAAAATCGCTCCGGTCAGGATTCCCGAGGCGGATTGGGGAAGGATGATCTTCCAGATGGTTTCCAGGCGGGTGGCTCCCAGTGCCAAGGAGGCTTCCCGAAGTTCGCGAGGCACGTTTTTCATCGCTTCTTCGACCGACACGATCATGACAGGAAGTGTCAAGAGCGCCATGGTGAGGGAGGCCCAAAGGATGTTGGGCTGCCCCCAGACCAGCTGTCCGTGGTTGGCGACCTTGTCGATTCCCGTGCCGACGAATTGGATGAAGAACCCCAAGCCGAAAAGTCCGAACACGATGGCGGGAATGCCGGCCAAGGTGTTCACCGCGAACCGAATCGACCTTCCGATTTTCGATTGCTGCCCGACGTATTCGCACAAGTAAATCGCCGTAATGGTCCCGATGGGGACTCCCGCGATGGACATCAAAATCACCATAAAGAAGGTCCCCACAATGGCGGGGAGAATTCCTCCTTGGGTCATCCCCTCCTTGGGGCTTTCGGTCAAAAAGCTCCAAGTGAGATGGTGCCAGCCGCCGATGCCGATGGTGAGCAAAATCCAGATGACCACCCCGATGGTGAAGAACGCCGAACCACCGGTGATGGTGGCGATGATCCGTCCTTTCCAGGCCTTGTTCAACCGGCACCCCCGAACTTTTTCATAAGCCGATCACGAATGAAGATTTCCGCCACCGCGTTGAGGAGGAAGCTGAAGACAAAGAGCAACGCTCCCAAAAGGAATAGAACTGTGTAATGGGTTTCACCAAACACGACTTCGGCCATTTCGGCGCCGATCGAGGCGGAGATGGTCCGGACGGGTTCGACCACGTTCCAGGAAAGCATGGCGGCGTTGCCGGTTGCCATCAGGACGATCATGGTCTCTCCGAAGGCGCGGCCCACGCCCAGCAAAACGGAGGCGAAAATGCCGGGGACTGCGGCGGGCAACACCACCTTGAGGTTGGTTTCCCAAGGCGTTGCCCCCAAGGCGAGGGAGGCTTCGGTGAAGGATTTTGGCACGCCAGCCAGGGCGTCTTCGGAAAGGGTGTAAATGATGGGGATGACGGCCAGGCTCATGGCGATGCCGCCCAAAAAGGCATTGAGCCGGTATTCGAATCCAAACGTGTTTTGGACCAAGGTCGCCAGGGTGACCAACGCCAAAAAGCCGATCACGACCGATGGGATTCCGGCCAACAGTTCGATCAGGGGCTTCATGATTTCCTTGGCCCATTTGGGGGCGAAGGTGCTGGTGAACAAGGCGGAAAGAATTCCGATCGGGGCCGCGATCAAGATTGCAAGGAGGGCCACCTTGAGGGATCCCACCGCCAAGGGAAGGATGCCGTATTTCGGGTTTTCACCCACGGGTTGCCACGAGGTTCCGGTAAGGTTTTTCAGACTGGCTCCGTCGCCCTCGGCCCGTTCCTTCTCGGACTTCGGAGCGGGAGGCGGTACGGTTGGCAAGATCGAAGCGGTTTTGGTAGAGTCCGGGGAAGAAGACTTCGCCAACGGGGTTGAATCCCCGTAGCTTTCCGAGGCGCCTGGATCCGTGCTGGCAGAGGCGCTCGAAGGGGCGTCGCCATAACTTTCCGAGGCACCGGGATCCGAACTGGAGGGGGGGGGCGAAGGCGAGTCGCCGTAACTTTCCGAAGCTCCGGGTTCGGCATTCGTCGAGGTAGTGGAAAGGGCCGAATGGCTGGAGGCGGCATTCCCTTGAAGTTTTTTTTCCTTCGCTCCGGTCAGGATCGGGGCGGCTTCGCGAAAGACGAACACGAAGATCAAGACGATGCAGGCAAGCGAGGCGAGCGAGATCGTCGCGATCGATTTCTCCAGCAACCATTCCACGAGTCTAAGGCGTTTCTTCATTTCGCACCAAAGCCCGGCGGCCTGTTGTCGGGCGCCGGGCGGGATAAAGAGGTTGTAACAATTCGGCGCCACTTGGCGCCCTTTGGAAGAGAAAAGGTGCCGCCCTGAAACCAGATCCTGTCTGGCCAAGGACGATCCACCGGATGCTCACCGGTGGACGGCACCAAAGAGTTCTTACTTGGCGGGGAAGTACCCGACCTGGGTCACGATGGCTTGGCCTTCGGATGACAAGATCCAATCAATGTATTCCTTGACGGCGCCCGAAGGACGCTGGGCGGTGTACATGTAGAGGTAGCGCGAAAGAGGATACACGCCTGACTTGACGTTGGCTTCGGTGGGAGCGTAGGCGGGCGATCCCGCGTCCTTCTTCACCTTGGCTTCGCGAATGCCCTTGGCATAGGCCGCGCCGCCGTAACCGATGCCATTCTTGTCCTTGGCCACCGCGTTGACCACCGCAGCGGTTCCTGGCATCGACTGCATGCCAGGCATGTAGTCGGCGCCGTCCAATACGTTGTCCTTGAAGAACACGTAGGTGCCCGAGTTGTTCTCGCGACCGTACACAATGATCTTGGCGTCGGGTCCACCCAACTGCTTCCAGTTGGTGGTCTTCCCGGTATAGATGTCCTTGATTTGGGCGAGAGTCAGTTCTTGGATGTTGTTGGCGTCGTTCAAGTAGACGGACAGGCCGTCCTTGGCCGACTTGATTTCAAAACCCAAGGTCGCATAGCGTTCCTTGAGCTTGGCGCGTTCGGCACTCTTCATGGGGCGCGAGCTGTTGCAGATGTCTGTGGTGCCGTTGATCAGGGCGCTGATGCCGGTGCCCGAACCGCCGCCCGTCACTTGGACCGCCGTGCCAGGGTGCTTGGCCATGTAGGCTTCGGCCCAACGCTGCGCCATGATCACCATGGTGTCCGATCCCTTGACAGTAATTGTCTGGCTAGAAGCTGCGCCCATCAAAGCCGCTGCGGCGGCGAGGGGGGCTAAAAATTTGAAGTTCGAGAGGTTCATTTTAGGTCCTTGGATGTTTGGTTAGGACAGAAATTGGTTAGAAAGAATTAGAACGCGACTTGGGCGCGGACGGTCAGAATGTTGTCGTCGATGTTGCCGGAAAGATCGTTCTTGGCGACATAAGCCGCCGTGTAAGCCGCAGTACCAGGCGTTTTGCCCCCGGCGCCGTTGAGCGCGGCATCCGTGGTGGTCTCGTTGGAGACGATGTCATAGAACAGGCTGACCTTCAAATTGCCGTTCACGAACCAGTTTAGGCCGATCGTGTTGGTGGTGTAGGCAATGTCGGCGGCACTGAAGCCCTTGGCCTTGATGATGCCGTTGCCATCCACATCGGTGTTGGGATCGAAGTAGTCGTAGCGGTAGACCAACTGAAGCTTTGGCAGGAATTGGACTGGATTCAAAACGCCCGTGATGTTGTATCCAAGGGTGTTGCGAATTTCGGCAGTGCTCAGCGCGGCGCCGGTGTACAGCTTGATTCCGCCTGGTTGCCCGACGATTTTGCCCATGTAGTATTCGCCCAACAGCTTGAAGCCGCCGAGACCTGGGATTTCATAGGTGCTCTGAAGATCTAACCCCAAGATTCCGGTCTTGAGGTCATTGCGGAAGCTGCTGGTGATTTTCACCATCGAATCATTGCGGAATTGGGTGTAGGTTCCGCCCTTGGCTGTATCTGTCAAGACCTTGCTGTCGTAGAAGTAGGAAGCTCCTCCGTCGACCGACAAGCCAAGCTCGTTGAACGCCGTGGTGAATCCGACACGTCCGACAAAATTCTTCGGATCCTGGGTGGCGCTCCAGTCGCCGGTTACGGCCTGCTGGGGCTGACCGTTCAACCAACCAATCTTCAAGTTGATGGGCAATTCGCTGGGGGTGTAACCCGCCACCAATCCCAGAGTCTTTTCGCCATTGAAGACCGAGTTGTTCTCGTAGCGAGAGCGTTCGATCAATTCCATTCCCGAAGAGGAATTGCCGATTTCAAAGCCAAAGGGGATGTCTTGGATACCGCCCTTGACCCAGATCGACTTCAACCATTGTTCGGTGTACTGGAAGTAGGCGTCCTTGGTCTCGAACTTGGTTTCCAAGAAGTTGGGTTGCCAGACGAACTGGGCACCATTGCCGGCGTCGTAGGTGAACTTGATGCGCGCGCGGCGCATGGCCCAAGCGCCTTGCTTTTGTGAATATCCTCCAGACAGGTTGGTGTCGGAAGCGAGGGCGTATTGGAATTGGACGAATCCACCGATCTTCAGCTTTGCAAGTCCTGCCACGGTGGTCTTGGTCTCGAGGTAGCTTTCGTTCAAGCCATCGACTTTGCCTTCGACGGCTTCGAGTTTTTCCTTCTGGGCGGCATCGTCGGCAGCGGGGGCTTCGGCGCTGGCGAAACCTGCGAAGGCGGCCAGAGCAATGGGTAACAGCATCTTGTTCATTTCGACTCCGTTGAGAATGGATGGTTGGTTTTGGCGGCATAAAGAGGCACTTCGCATGTTTCCAGGCTGTTTCAGTGGAGTTGCTCCCAAATCACAGTCGGAGAGAAATGCCGTGGTGCGCATTTTGTGGAGAAATGGATCGATTGATGGATGCTCAAGGTTGGTGCGCGAAAACAGTGAAATCGTCAGCGAAAGGGAGGTATCATCCCTTCTCCGGAACCAATGTCGGTTTCACAAAGGAATGATCCTCGATGCTTGCAGTGCCTCATCGAAACATCCGGATGGACATTCACGGACAGGGGGAATTGGAGATATATGGTGCTTTGGATGCGGGAACGACCATCGTCTTTTGCGGTCGAGACGATTTTCGGCGAGACGATGAATTTCTCTGTCGGTTGATTGGCTACTTCACACGCCAAGGGTTCCGTGTGGTCCAATATCTTTCTCGGGCCGATCTGAATTTTCGTCGGACCAATCCGCCTTGGATGCAGCGAGTCCCTAAGCCCTTCCGATCTTTTTTGAAGCTTTTGATTCTTTTGGTCCACCCTTTCCAGTGGGGCCACCTTTCACCGAGTCATCGCGCTCGGGCCAAATCATTGGAGTATCGATTGCAATCCCTCCAGGAGCTGGTCCCGCTTTTGGGGGAATCGAAAGTGGTTTTGGCGGGAAGGTCTTCCGGGGCTCGTCTGGCCTCGCTTGCCGCCGATCTACCCGGTGTCGAGAAAGTGGTGTGTATGGGGTACCCGTTCCAGCATCCGGCCATCGGTCCGGATCCGGCTCGGGTTCGGCATTTGGCAACGGTGAAAAGCCCGGTTTTGGTGCTGCAAGGTCGGAAGGATCCCTATGGCGGAGAGGGAATCGAAGATTGCAACGAGTTGTCGCCAAGTATCCAGATCCAGTTTCTGGACACGGATCATTCTTTCCATTTCGAGGACGAAGAATGGTTGCGATTATTGAGACTATTGGACCAATTCGTCGGCTCCCAACAGGACAGCGGTCGAGCCGTTCAGGTCTCATAAGGCTCCCGGAGAATTTTGCCTCCCTTGTTGTGGAGGCTGGTAAAAAGAATTGGCGATCTGTTTTGTTGCGAACGCATTGCGAGGAGCCTCTCCAGGTGAGCGGCTGTTCTAGATTGGGTCCATCATGGCTACCGAACGAATCCTTGTGGTTGAGGACGATCCCGATATTTTGGAACTTGTGGTCCATTCCTTGCGGAAGGCTGGATTCCGTCCCTTCGGAGCCAAAAATGGCGCCGAGGCTCTTTCCATTTTGGCCGACGAACGAATCGATCTGGCTGTACTGGATGTGATGCTTCCCGATCTCTCGGGAACCGAGATCTGCCGACGGATGCGTGAATCGGAGCGCCACAAGGCGGTCCCGATCATTTTCCTTACGGCTCGTACCGAAGAGCACGACCGAATTTACGGTTTTTCTGTAGGTGCCGACGATTATGTCGCCAAGCCTTTTTCTCCGCGCGAACTGTTGGCCCGAGTCCAGGCCATTTTGCGCCGCACCACGGGAAGCATTTCGGGTGAGCGGATCGCCGTGGGTGATCTGGAAGTCGATCTGGACCGCCGCCAGGTTCGGATTTCCGAGGTCGTTGTGAATCTCACCTACAAGGAATTCGAAGTGTTGAAGGCGTTGGTGGTCGCCAAGGGGCGAGCGGTGGAACGAATGCATTTGCTGGAGGAGGTCTGGGGCATGGAAAGCACCTCGGGCCCCCGCTCCGTGGACGTGGCGATCACGCGCTTGCGCGAGAAGCTCGGGTCCTACTCTCGTTGCGTCCATACGGTGACTGGCCTTGGGTACCAATGGGATCCGGACAAATGGTTGGGGGCGTGATGAAGATTCACTTGAACGGAGAAGACCGGGAATTGCCGGGCGACCAAACCGTAATGGATCTGGTAAGGGACTTGGGTTTCGAGCCAGGTTGGGTGGTTGTGGAACACAACTTGGTGGCGCTCGACCGGACGCTTTGGGATTCCACCAAACTGTCGGACCAAGATCAAGTGGAGCTGGTTCGGTTCATGGGAGGCGGCTGAGAGCCTTGCGCGGGTTTTTGCTCCTATTCCTCGCGATTTCGGTACTGGGTGCCGAACTTCCCGAATACCATCCACGGCGATGGGTTTCGGGGCATTGGCGTTGTGCCGGCTCTGAAACCATGGATCTGCTAGTCTCCCATTGGGCAGAGGACTTCGGTCGAATCCATCCCGCTTGGACTCTGGAAGTCGATGGCAGGGGATCGCGGGTGGCCTTGCAGGTGCTGGCTCGATCGGGGGCTGATCTTGCTGCCTTCAGCCGCATGCCCGACGATTTGGAGCTTGCTGGGGCGGGATGGTCCAAAGCCCAATTCCCCAGACGCTTGGTGGTGGGATTCGATACGCTAAGACTCTTCTGGCGGCAAGGCCGCCATCCCGATCCGAAAGCGCTGCAATCCGCCTACCTCGGCGCTTCCGGCCAACTCCGCCCCTTTGGTCGAAATCTGTCGTCCGGTACCAGATCGGAAGCCCAATCCGCCTTGGGAGGGGATCGTGACTTCGGCCCGGGCATCCGGTCCCTCTCTTCGCCCGCCCAGGTGGCTTTGGCCGTCACTTCCGATCCGCTTGCCGTCGGGTATGGTGGATCTGGACATAATTTGTCGCGGCTTGAATTCGACGGATCGTTCCTTCGCGTGCGGCCTCTGGTCTTGGCGATCCCCGCCGGACCGGTGAAGACGGAACTGGCCGAGTTTCTTTCCTACATCCTCTCTCGCCAAGGTCAAGCCTTGGTCCGCCAGGTTGGCTTTTGTCCCATGGAGACAGATTCTGTCCTGGCAATGCGCTCAAGGCTGAGATTGAATGGCTGAGGCGGCGCGTCGGAAGGTTTCTCGGTCGGCACGAGTTGCCGATCGAGTGGTGGGGCTGGTGCTGGGGATTGGTGGCTCCTTCGCTCCGTTCGCTTTGGCTTCGACCATGATTTGGCTTTTGTTTCAGGCAGACTTGACCGCGGCTGGGGGCGACTGGGGGCGAGTTCTTGGTTGGATGCGCGGTTCGGCCACTCTGGGGATGGTGGCGTTGGTCGCAGCGACTCCCTTGGCGATCACGGGCGCGCTGCTGGGCCGATCGAGCGAATTCGTGCGGATGCACTTGCGGGTGGCCTCAGCGGTCCCATTGGCGGTTCCAGCCTTTCTTTTGCTGCATTGGACAGCACCGTGGATGTCGAAAACCTATGGTGTACCCGCCCAACATCCTGCTTGGGCAAGTGCCGCGCTGGCTCTCGGAATGATTGCCCCCTTGTGGCTGATCTTGTCCGATGCGCTGGATCGAGGTTTCGAAATTTCTTCCGGAGCCTACGCGCTGGGAGCGACCTCCGCCCAGGTTTTGCGCACCCTGGTTTTGCCTTCGTCCCTGTCGGGGTTGGTGGCTGCACTTTTGCGTGGAGTTTCCCGGGCCATGGGCGAGACGATGGTGGTGTTGTTGATTTCGGGGAATTTCGCCAGCGGCTGGGGAGGTGCTTCCGGTGCGGCTTCGGTGGGTGCCGCGTTGGTCCTCGATCTTCCCGAGGCCAGACCTGGGGGAATTCTTTGGACCGACCTGATGAGGGGAGGTTTGCTTCTCTCGGGGTTGACGGTATTTGTCTACGCCTTGTCGGATGGAATCGATCGTCATGCCCGATCGACCTCGGGTCCCGGATGAAAACGCCCTCTCGATTGGCCCTGTGGGCTTTGCTCGTTCTTGTCGCGTTTCCCGCTGGTCTCCTCGCCGTGCGGACGATTTTATTGATGCGGCCTCTCCGTCCAGTCCTTTCCACGCTTCGGGATGGGAGCCAAATTCTGTCCGTTCCTCTCGAGCAAGACGAGATCGAGTCTTCTCGGGGGGTGCGACGACACCTATTGGCAGATGGATCCGTAAAGATCCTTTCCGACGACAGAATCGTGCATCGTGAATTCAGCCGAGATGCCTATGTCGTGCGATCGGAAGATGGGCCACTGCGCTTGGGTTTCCTGGAGGGAGTGGTTGCGAACAACGATACCTTGCGTGGACAGAAATTGGCGGATCGACTGGAATCTCTTCGCGTCTCGCAACGGGAAGATCGCGATCGGTTGGTTCTCGAAGTCCGCCAAGCCGGAGGAACCGTCCAGTACCTTCACGCCATGGAGCGTTGGAGCATGTTCTCGAAATCCGACCAACGGGTCGGCCTCCTGCTTCGCGATGGCCAGGGAAATCTTTCATTTCTACGGCTTTCGTCGGTGCGATTTGTCGACCAAGCTCCCTTCGGCGTGGTGGCGACCTCCCTGGCATGGGTGGGTCGGATTTGCTCCATCCTTTTCGAAACACCCGATTCCTGGGGGATTGGAGGGCTTCGACAAGCCTTGGTCAGCACCATCACCTTGATTCTTCTGTCGGGGATGATCGGCGGGACGTTGGCCTTGCTCGCGGCTTTCCTTTTGAATGAACGCCTCCGGCCGGGTCGGTGGGCGAGGGTGGTCCGTCGTTCCTCGGAATGGTTGGCGGCGGTTCCCGGAGTGGTTTGGGGCGCGGCAGGTCTTGGGTTGTTGGTGTCCCAGGCCGGGACCTATTTCGATCTTAGGTTGGAACGCGGCCTTCACTGGGCGACCGGAGGGCTTCTCTGGGCGTCGATGACGTTGGGGATTTTGGCGATCCCCCTCTCCCTCAAGCGGGCCTTGGACGCGCTCGAATCGGTGCCTCGACAATGGCGACGGATCGCACGGTCCTGTGGAGCAACTCGTTGGCAAGTTTTGCACCTGGTCGTGCTGCCGAACGCCTGGCCTAGCCTTTTGGGGGCTTGGCTTTCGGCCTTTGCCCGTGCTGCCGGTGAGACCGCCCCGTTGATCCTCGTGGGGGCGACCCACGCGATTGGCGGCGATGTTTTGGAGTCTGGCTGGCACCTGCCCTCCCTCTCGGGGGGATTCTCCCATTTGGGCGTCTTGGCGTGCGACCCTCCGTGGCCTGTGATCGAATCCGAACTCGGGCACCCGGTGGCTTTCTTGTCACTTTTTGTCTTGACCCTTTTGTGCATTGGCTTTGAACTTGTCGCAGGGGCCTTTTTGGGCAAGGGCGTTCGGTCGCTGGAAAGGAGAATGTCGGAATGATCATCCCCGCCATTCACCCGTCTGATCCCGGCGACAAATGCCATGTGCAGTTCAAGGGATGGACCGTGCGGCTGCGCGGTCACGAGCTGTTGCGCTGGGTCGATCTAGAGATCCCCAAAGGTCGAATAGTGGCACTGGTCGGCCCGACCGGGTCGGGCAAGAGCACCTTGATCTCGTCCATCAATCGGATGCTTGCCTTGGAGCCACACTTTGAATATTCGGGAAATGTGCACCTCCAAGGTGACCGGCTTTGGGGGAGGGATGTGGACGATTTGGCCTTGCGGCGGCGAACGGGAACCGTTTTTCGCGACGGGACCACACTTCCCGGTACGGTATGGGAAAACGTGAGCTTTCCCTTGCGCATCGATGGGGAACAACGGCAAACCACGTTGGACCAAGCGGTAGAAATGGCCTTGCGAGCGGTTTCCGCCTGGGATCGCCTGCGCGACAAACTTCACAAACCGGCGGGAGCCTTGGGGGCGGGGCTGAGACAGTTGGTGAATTTGGCGCGAGCTTCCATTGGCGCGCCCGAGATTCTTTTGCTGGACGAGCCCTGTGGCGATTTGGATCCGGTTTCCACCGAATGGGTCGAGCAAGCCTTGGTCGATCTTTCGGGAGCACACACCGTGGTACTTTCCACCCACAATCTCGCCCAAGCCTCGCGATTGCCTCATCGGGTCGCATTTTTCCTGGAAGGGCGGCTGGAAGAATACGGGCCCACGGACCGGGTGTTCCAACGGCCGATCCGCCGTACCACAGAAGACTACCTAACCGGAAGGTTCGGCTAAAATGTCCCGACAAACGGTAGAAGAAATCAACCGACTGACGGCTCGTCTGGAAGGGCAGAGCGCCAGGGTCCTTCGACAGGTCGAGGCTGCGGCCCGATCTTTGACAGAAATTGTCTCGAAGGAAGGGGTCGAACGGCTGGAGGAAGAGATCGATCGAGAAGAGGTGTTTTTGGAAGAAAAGTGCCTGCGTGTGATGGCCTTGCATCATCCCATCGGGACGGACCTGCGCTTTTTGGCCACCCTGTTGCGGGCCAATGGCGATTTGGAACGCGCTGCGGATCATGCCTGGAGCGCGTTTTCTCTGTCAAGGACGATCGTCGGGCAGGCTCCGGAATCCTTGGTGCTATTGTCACGACGATCCGCTTTTCTGATGGCGGAAGCCGTCCGGGCCTTGTTGGAGCGCAATCCTCTCCAGGCGGCCTCGGTCCTGGAAGGAAACTCGGCGCTGGAGACCTTGTCGGAAACGGCGCTTCGCCAAGCCCGGGTGCATGCCCTATCGGGAGAGGGCGATGCTTTGGACCAAGCCTTCGTCATGGTCCGCGTGGCCATGGATTTCCGGCGCATCGGAGATCTTGCCTTCAACTTGGCGGAAAATGCCTTGTTTTTGGAGCGAGGCAACATCGTGCGCCATGGCGGTGGGGGAGGACCTCAACAGGGGTTCTGATCCGCGCAACCATTTGCCGTAACGCTGCAAGCTACGGATTGCGTAAGGCTCGCGTTTTGGGGCTTCGGAGAATCTGACCAGAAGAGATTGACGGAACGGTGATGTTCTTGATTTGGTACCTTTACCCACCCTTTCACAACACAAGGATCCATCACCATGGCCAATCCGGTCCAACCAGCACTAGTTGATTCTCTTTCTTCCTTCCTTCCCATCATTTTGGTTTTCGGCGCCATGATGTGGTTCATGTCCATCCGACCGGCCATGAAGCGCCAAAAGGAACAGGACGAAATGATGAAGAACC
>CAIKAA010000020.1 GCA_903825275.1 uncultured Fibrobacterota bacterium
AAGCCTGTCCTGAGCCCTTGGCACCAAAGGTGCCCCGCAGCCAGTTTCAGAATATGGCGGTCGACTTCGCTCAGGACAGGCTTGACGACTGCTGCGGCATTCCGAAACCGTCAGGGCACCTTTGGTGCCAGGCGCTTGCTGCGGGGCGATGCCCTGAGCCTGCCGAAGGGTGGTTTATTCGCAAGCCCGGTCCCGGCCAATAGGCGGCTTATCCCCGTTGAGTCGGGGTGAGGGGGACGGTCAGAACGGGGATCTCGACCAAAGGAAGTCCCAAATGGGCTCGGGCCATGTTCAAAGCCTGGTCGATGGTGGTGGCGATGCAATCGTCTCCCAATATTTCCAACAGGCCTGCCCGAGCGATGGCCACCGTGGGCTGGGCATGGACTCCGCTCAGGATCAAACGAATTTTTTCCTTGCGGCACCGCTCCACAACATCCTCCAAGAAATGCAGCCCCGAGCTGTCCATGGAAAGCACCACGCGCATCCGGATGATGAGCACTTTGGGCGGAATTTCCAGCTCGGTCAGAACGGTTTTGAACTTCTCGACGGTCCCGAAAAAGAACGACCCGAAAACTTCGTAGACCACCACCCCGTCGGGAATTTGGCGCGCCGACAAATTCATTGGATCGGACACTTCCTCGTCGTCGTCGCGCAAAGTGTCTGTGACCACGTTGGCCTGCGAAACTTCGGCCATGCGCCGAATGAACAGGATCGCACCAAGTCCCACGCCCACTTGGATCGCCACCGTGAGGTCGACCATCACCGTGAGGGAAAAGGTGGCCAAAAGCACCATGAGGTCGCTCTTGGGAGCCTTGAAGACTTTTAGGAAGGTGCGCCACTCGGACATGTTGTAGGCCACCACCAACAGGATTCCCGCCAAGGTGGCCATGGGAATGAAGGCCGCGAGTTTGCCCAGAAACAACAGGATCAACAAGAGAGTGATCGCATGGACCATTCCCGAAATCGGGCTGACCGCGCCGTTGCGGATGTTGGTTGCGGTGCGGGCCAAGGCGCCGGTCGCCGGGATACCTCCAAAAATCGGAGCGACAATATTTGTCAGCCCCTGGGCGATCAACTCCATGTTGGATCGGTGCTTCTGACCCGTCATGCCATCGGCGACCACCGCCGACAAAAGGGACTCGATCCCTCCCAGCATGGCGATCGTCAGAGCCGGTTGGAACATGGAATGGATCAGGCTCAGGCTGATCGCCGGCCAGCGCGGACCAGGAAAGGTGTTGGGGATCTGTCCAAATTTCTGCCCGATGGTCATGACATTCAGATCGAAACCCCACACCAAAGTAGCCGTCACGACGATGGCGACCAGGGAACCGGGAATTCGAGAAAGGAACTTGCTCGAGAAACGCTTGGTGAAACTCGCCCAGCCCACTGTGAGGGCCAGCGAGATGCAGCCCACCAGAACCGTGGAACCTTTCGCATCGCCGAGATGGCGTGCATAGATCCCCATCTTTTCGATCCAGTCGGCAGGATCTTTGTCCAAGACCAATCCAAAGAAGGACGGTATTTGCCCCGTGGCGATGATGAGGGCGATCCCCGATGTGAATCCGACGATCACGGGAAACGGGATGAATTGGAGCACGCCGCCGAAGCGCAAAAGTCCCATCCCTACCAGCAAGAATCCCGCGATCAGGGTGGCCGTTGCCAAACCATCGTAGCCGTAGGTGTGGACGATCCCGTAGATGATCACGATGAAGGCCCCGGTGGGTCCCGACACCTGCACGCTGCACCCACCCAATGCCGAAGTGAGCAATCCCGCGATGATCGCGGTCACGATTCCCTGGACCGGACTGACGCCCGACGCGATCGCGAATGCGATGGCCAAGGGAAGCGCGATCATCCCCACAATCACCCCGGCAAGAACATCTTTCAAGAGGTCTTGGCGAGTGTATCCGCGGCGCAGGATGGTGACCAGGATGGGGCGGAAACCGCTGGGAAGAAGCCGAAACAATGAACTAACCGGAATCAACAGGTTCATCGATGAATAGTAACCCATTTGCCCCCGTTCGGCCATCTTCCGAATCCGCAAATCATTGAGAATTCATCTCACCAAATTGGCTATTTGAGTCGTTTCAAATCTTCCACATCCGCCAAATCCCGCAATCTTCCCGTGGCGCGTTTGTTGGCGATCAAATCTTCCCGATCAATGACCGGAATGTCCAAGTCCTCCCATTTCACCACAAAGTGGCGGGCATGGGCCGCATCAAATTCAACCCCGGAAATTCCCGTCAAAAGATCGATCCGCAAGGGAGGATCACCCAGTTGGACCACAGCTCGAGGATCCAACAGGTCCTCCTTGGTCAACCCCAGGGAACCAAAGCCAAATTTTGTCAACGCTGACAGGATTCGGACCGCATTGTCTTCCTCGCAGGCAACCCACACGTCGATGTCCTTGGTAAATCGCGGCAGTCCGTGGGCTGCCAACGCATAGCCCCCCACCAACAAATACCGCACGCCTTCAGCGCCGAGACACAACAAGAATTCTTTGAACCTGAACTCCGCTATAGGTAAGGATGCAGCCCGCCCGAACGGCGAAGTGGATTGGGCTTCGTGACCAAAGAGGCGCACCTGTATTGGTGCGGTGACTTGGTCATGAAGCCCAAGACGCGATGCCGGGCGGGATGGCAAGCCGTGCCGTAGGCAGGGCGAGGCCCGCCCTGAGCCTGTCGAAGGGCGCCTGTTCCTATTGCGGAGGTTAGGTTGAAGTCTGGGGCGAGTTTCATCGGTCCATCCGTACCATTGGTTGCGCAGGTCTTCCACCATCTGCATCTTCTCGAGGGGCGAAAACGCCTCCAGCCGCCCCGTTCCCGGTTCGCTCTCGCCCAAGGTGCTTTTGCAAATCACCCGAGCCATCTGAGGTTTTCGAGGGTCAAATGTGGACATACCCGTAATCTACGCACCCAAACAGGATCCTGAGAGGATCGGCGGGTTCAGGGAGGAGGCGCGGTCGTTCCTCGGACCACCACCATGCCTTCGTGGCGGGTCATCGAGGAAGAGGTGGAGGGGGAAAGGATTTGGTGGATCATCGAGCGTGCCATCGAAGCGCACGAGAAGCGGAAACTCGTCAGGTCGGCGCGAAGCGCTTCCACCGTATCATCGAACCCGGCGATCGAGATCGCCTTGGGAACGTCCACCCCTCTGGCTCGAAGCCATTTGACCGCCGTCAAGGCACAAAAATCGTTGGCTCCGATCCAAGCTGTGGCCCCGCTGGCGAAGGCTTGCTCGAACAAGGGGGCCATGTCCTCGCGGATCCGGTTCCAACCCAATTCCGCCGAAACGAAATCCAAAACTCGTTCGCTCGGTCCTTCCACCATCTTGGCCAAGGTCGAATGGGGAAATTTTTGGATCAAGACGGGATCGCTGCTCGCCGGCCCCAGCCGATCCCATTCGGAGGTGCCCCCTAGGCAGAACGCCTCCACACGCCCCCCCTTCCGGACCGCCTCCTCCTCGATCCCCCGCAAGCGATTGCGGGACCAATGACTGGAATGCCAGGGGGAGATGTAGGCAAAGTGGGTATGCCCAAGTTCCAGAAAATGTCGAGCCAAATGGGAGCCGATGCCACTTGAATATCCAAGATCGTGAAGGTGGAGTCGAGAATCGCGAGGCTGCCCTTCCATCATGTGCTCTCCAACCACGGCACAAGTTGGAATCTTGAGTCGGGACAATTCCCGACTAACCTCCAGGGTTTCTTGAAAATGCCAAGTCGTGACCACCGCCCCCACGATGCTGGGATTGGGTTGGATCTTCTGTCCTTGCCAGCCGAGTCGAACCAAAGAAAGACCTGCGAGTGTGGCTTGGGCACCCAGCTCTCTCAAAAAATCCGATTCCCGATCCGAATCAATTCGGAAATTCCCGTCTCCGGCAGCGGCCCCGATGCACAAGAGGGTCGGCGAAGAGACCTTGCGCTGCACCTTGGGTCGGACAGGAAAATGGAATCGTCCCCGTCGCTCCAGCAATCCCGCCGCAATGGCGGTTTCCAAAGACTTGCTCACGGTTTGCACGTGGCACTTCCATCGAACCGCCAGCTCCTTGATCGAGGGCAGGGGGCAATCCCAGGGATAGATCCCTTCCACAAGCTCGGTCTTCAATCGAACACCCAAATCGTCGGCACACACCCTTGATGACACATAAGTCGTGCGGGGAATATCTCCGACTCTCCAGAGTCCGGATCTTGGCCGGGACTCGACGATTCCCTTTTGGCGCATGAGATCCAAGGCGGCTTGGACGGTGCGAGTGCTGGCGCCATGCCGCAAGGCGAGTTCGCGCTCGGTAGGCAGTCGTCCGGCGGGCCAGTTGGGCAATTCTCGGGTAAACCGATCTGCCAGTTCGATCGCTTTCGACATCAGGGGTACAATAACACCATTTTCATTTTGTCGCCGGACGACTGCAGATTCAAAACCATAATTGCCGAGAAAGATTTCCTTTGCGGCTGGGGAACCAAGTTTTGCTTGTCGGGCGAACGTCCCTGACCTGTACCCAGCCCCCGTATCCGGAGTCCTTTTCAAACACGTTCAACTCCGACAAAAGACATTTTTTGTCTTCCCTTGGCTGCTTGCCACCAATTTCAAGATCCAGATCAGGAAGGAAATCAAAAATACAAAGATCATCATATCAAGACAAAACCGGTACCGAAGCTCCTCTACTCCGACGAAATTCATCCCAGTGATCCAGCTTTGGGGGCTTGTCCCGGATCACGGTGAGCCGGTCAAACAAACGGCCTGAGGTGAACTTGGTCCACTTGGAGAAACCTGATGACACGCCTGGTGTTTTTTGTCGCGCCCTTCGCCTTGTTCACGGGGATCGCATCGGCTTCCATGACCTTCGTTCATCCTGGGACACTCGATGGAAAAGCCGAACTGGATTACGTGAAAACCCGGGTTGCCGCCAAGGCACCACCCTACCTGTTCGAGATCCAGACCATCAAGTACAACGAAGGCGGATTGGCAACCTCACCAGCTCCCCAGACCAGCATCGATGCAAACTCCGGTGGTGCCGACCTCGCGAGAAACGATGCCCGAAGAGCCTATGGCAACGCCTTGATGTGGTACCTAACCGATGACGAGAGTTCTGCCAAACAGGCCATCGCCTACCTGAACGCCTGGTCCGGATTGCAAAACATCACGGCAACCAACGACCAGAACAAACTGGTAGCAGGTTGGCTCGGATCGCTATTTGCCCCGGCGGCCGATCTTATGCTCGGCTATCCAGGCTGGGATCCTCAAGACATCGCCAAAGTCCGCGCCATGTTCAAACGAGCCTTCTATCCCGTCCTCAATACGGCTAGTTCCTGGAATGGAAACGTCGACTTGACGCAAATCGAGGCCATGTTGGCGATTTCCGTTTTTAACGAAGACGAGGTGGAATTCCAACTTGGTTTGCAGAGATTGACCGTGCGAATGCCTGCCTACTTTTACTTGGCCACCGATGGCAAGCCGGTATCCATTTACGGGGACTGGGGCAATACACCAGGATTTTGGAGCAACCCCACCAAGTGGGTCGATGGATTGACCCAAGAGACCTGCCGCGACAACAACCATCACGCCCAATTCGCGATGAGCGCCGCCTTAGGCGCTGCCGAAATTGCCTGGCATCAAGGGGTGGACATCTACTCGACCTACCAGCAACGGCTCGTTGCCGCAGAAGAGCTGATGGGTCTCCAAAGCTTTTCGGGGGACATGCAAGGGACTTGCACCGACAACGCGGCCTCCCAAGACGTGTACGACACATGGGAAATCGGTTACAACCATTACCATACCCGAAAAGGATTGGATATGCCCAATACCTGGAAGATGATTTCCGGAAAGGTCCGATCTTATGCGAGCAATCCTGGGTCTTGGAACATCTTCTACGAAACATTGACCCATGCCGATATTCTCTACTCATCCGACCTCTCCAAAAAGGCCTACGACAGAGGACATGATCCAGCGACGATTGCGATCCAAAGTGGTCAGTTAAGAATTTTGTCGAATCGATCCCGCAGCTACGAAATTTCCACGTTTGGGCTCAATGGATCAAGATTAAACCAATCCAATGTTCAACTCGCGGCCGGAGAGAGTCGATTGGTTTCGTTGGGCATGGAACATGCACCTAAAGGAATTTATCTGGTTCGGATACATTCTGCGGACTGGAATCCCCTCTTCAAGTTTTCGAACTGATCCGGATCAACCCCTCTCTTACTGAACTCACTCACGAGGACCCCAACCATGAAAACCACCTCGCTCTCGCTCGCCTTGTTTTTGGCCGTCGCCACCGGCGCCTCGGCCGCCAGGACCTGGATCCATCCCGGGGCTCTCGATGGCAAAGCCGAACTCGATTACGTGAAGAAACAGATTGCAACAGGGGCCCAGCCTTGGACCGGAATCCTGGCGAGCATGAAGAATCTCGAAAAGCTCACCGCGGCACCCACTCCGGAAACCAGCATCGACGCCAATAACGGAAGCGAAAATTCCAAGGTCAATTCCAG
>CAIKAA010000021.1 GCA_903825275.1 uncultured Fibrobacterota bacterium
AGGTCATCGTCCAGCGCAAGCTTGGCCTGGTACAACAACCGATCGGATCGCGCCCCACCCGGCTGACCTGCCGAGTAGAGGCGCACTCCGCCTTCCCCAACCCACATGACCAGGCACCCAACTTCCGCCGCCAGCGCGATGGCCGCATGGGTAATGCGCGTCCCGGGCTCCAGGAGAAGGCAGCCCAGTCCCCCACGGGGATGTGGGTGCGGGCATCCTCCTGGTTGATCAACACCAAGGCACCATCCTGCACGTCGATGTTTCCGTACTGGAGCCAGACCATGGTGGACCGCTCCTTCATGGGGATTGGGTTGGATTGGATTCTCATGCTTTGCCGGGTGTTGTCACCACTCTCCGGGGGGCAAACTCGCGATTCGCGGAAAGGAAGGACAATGGCTGATCCGGCAAGGAATCCCGACCCTCCGCAAATGTCTCGACCTCCTCTTGGCGAGTGAACCATTCCAGAGGCAAATCCCCCAGGATTGGACGCAACGCATCTTCTTGCGAACCAAAAACCCCAACCAAGACGGGCGCAGAGGGAATGCAGGTCTTTCGTCCCAGCCAGATGCCCCATTTTGGATCACTCAACGCTTCGGCCAACTCGTGACAAAATGTCACGGTACCAAAAAGCAAGACACAATACCCTGCATCCGTCAGATATTGCCTCTGGGTGATGTGGCAATCCTTCAAAGACCCATCTGCTTTTCGGGTACCCTGGATTGTATGATAATCCTGCAACCTTCGGACATCCAAATCCCGATCACGCACCTTGCGCGGCACCGCAATTGACGTCATGCGAAGCTCTGTGAATTTAGACAGGATCTGTCTTTCTTCCTCTGAGCCTCGATCCACCCCCAAAGCAGCACAGCACATTCCTGCCACCGCACTTTTTGTAGGCATCAGCCCGGTACTGCGCCGGTTGTATTGACTATCGACGCCCCAGGACTGGAGAGGACCTTCCAGTCGCAAGGAAAGCCATGCCTGATCAGTCGACATAAGCCACCAGCTCATCGAGGAGCGCCTTCAGGCCGATCTCCGGCACCGACTTCTCGAAGACGGAATCCATGCCCCAGATTTCCTTGAGCTTTGCGTACTCCGCCTTGAGTTGTTCAATCGCCTTCGTGCCGTACCCTTGTGTTGAGCGGATTGGGCTCTCGAACGCATTGATCAACTGAATGGGGTGGCCTTTCTCCCGCACCACCACCAACACATGGATAGGCAAGGTGTTGCCGTTCATGGTGTTCTTGCGGGCTCCTGGGATGGCCTTGATGGTCGATTCCACGAAGGTACGGACCACAGCTTGACGCTCATTCTGTGTCAAGCTACCCAGATGATGACCGTCGGCAAGCATGTCCAGATTCAGTGCCGCGAATCGATAATACGTGGCAGAATTGAATTCAAGCGTGCTGGTCATCCCAGCCCCAGCTTCGTCTTTCCCCTGTAGGTCATCGACTGCAGAAAAGAAGTCTATCTCGTTGTCGACCTTGTGCACCGACAGCGCATGGGAAAACATCGAGGCTGCTTCCACCGTCAGAGAATGGTCGCTCGCCACCATGCGACCAAAAAGCGAAATGTCTGCGGCGTCATTCAGCGACTTGGCATCGATCGCCTTCAATGCCTTTTTCGAATCCTTTGTCTCGCTGTAGACCTTGGCCAAGGATTGGATTTCCAACGGAGACATGAAATAGAGGGTCGTCACCTTCACCTTGTCCGATGGCTTTGTGTCCAGCTTTGCAAGTGCATCTGCTATTTTTTTCGCACCTTCATCGGCTTCCAACTCCGGAAGGCTTAAGGCTTCCAGAGCTTTACGCAAAGGTTCATAGATCAGGCGAGTCCTCTCGCCTTTGAAGTAGTCGGGATTGGTTTCCTTGGCCAACTCGCGGATCGCTCGTTTCCACGACTGGCTGGAAACGCGGGCGCGCTGGACGCCGCCGAAGATGGCCGTCTTGGGGGAGTTGAGGTCGTCGCGATTGAGGCAGGCGACAGGGACCGATTGGAGGATGTGCAGTTCTAGGTGCTTCATGATGTTTCATTGGTTTGATGAGTCAGAGTTGAACAGGTGAAAGAAGAAGGAGGCCGAATCCAAAGGCTTTGGCCGTACCAATGCCATTGGCATGAGCCTGGGCAAATAGGTCAGAATCTGTCACTTCAAGGATTCCACGAAACTGGACACCGCCGTGGACCCCCGTGTGATCCTTCTTGTGAAAGTGGTATCCAACGACGGGCCCGATCTCCAGAGGTTTCGCTTCTGAAATACGGAACCCACACTCCATGCCCTTGCGATCGATCCAGGCACGTAACCCCACTGGATCCACCAATGGCACGCGCTTTCCCGATGTTCGCTTTCCGTTGGCCTTGAGCTTTGGACTTCCATCCAAATTCCGTTGGACGAGTGCCTTAGTCGGATTGACACGAAGATCAAAGGCGTAGTGCAGGTGCGATAGAAAGCTCGACGCAATCTCACGCAAGGCAAAAGCGTTGGCATCGTCAGGAAACCATTCTGGCCTCACTGGCTTGTGGCTCGACAGAACCCAAGCTCTCACCGCTCCTTCGAGGAAGTCGATGCGGGTGAGAAAGGACCGCTGTTCTTCCGGCAAACCGGGAAAACAATCCCAGAGCCTTTGGTGCCAGTCGTAACTGTCGAGGATTCGCAAGCGACCGACATCCTCTGCATCCATTTCGATGCGTAAAAGCCAACTCATGTCGCGGCACCCTCGGTAGCCGATCCAAAGGCATTCCAAAACTCCGCCGCCCATTCCCGACGCGTCCGCTCGTTCCAATAGAAAAGATCCACAAGGAGCTTCTCGTAATTGACGGGAACATTTTGAGACTTGGCCATCAAGACCAAGCGGGTTACACGCCCAAACAGCTCTTCCCCAGGTTCGGCGGCCAACAAGTGCTGAAAACGCCGTTCCGTTGCAGTCATCTTGTCTTCGCCTTTGGCACCTCCATCTCGCTTGAATTCAATGATCTTGCACGTAGTGCCAAGATTCCCTTGACCAGCCTCTTCGGGATGAGTCGCGTAAAGGGCGGCCACGTGTGCCTTGACAAGATCATCCACACTGACGCGAATGCGGCTGAGCGCCGGCCAGGACCGATGTCGTTTCCCATCTACCAAGCCACATCGCAAATCAGCCATGAGGCCTCGATTGTCCTTGATGCGACGAAGTTGTTCCATTAGAACGCTCATCCTTTCGCCCCCTTTCTCTTTTTTGGTTGTGATTCTGCTTCCTTTGGCGGAGCTGTCAATTTCCGCCATCCTGCCGTGAAGGCCTTGATCTGTCGCGGCGTTTCTTGTCCACAAACGGTTTCGTAGGCATCGCGTGCCGATTGCCGCAACATCATGTGCCACGCCTCGCGGGTGGAGTCGACCCCATCAGTTCCCAAGGCATTGACATGCGCCATCAACAGGCCGAGATTCTTTTCGACGGCGGTCCAGTATTGGGTCGTTCCCACGCCATGAAGCTTCACTAGAAGATCGGCCTTGCTTGGGCCCGCACTCTTGACTCGACCTTCCCAACCACCGTCGAGTGTTTTCCGGTAATCCTCAATGGCCCAACCGAGTCGCCTGGCATTTTCTTCGGACTTCCGCACTTCTTCCTCGTAGATTGCCGTACTCTCTGGCATCCGAAGCTTGGAAGAAATGTGATAGACAGATTCCGTTGTATCAAGAATCGTCGCCTGATCTCTCGCCAATGCCGATACGATCAGGTCGCAAGACTCGCCTTCTGCCAGGGAACGGAGTGACAATGGCCCTCCCACCCCTTCGGCGCTGCGCTTGGCGACCATCGCTGCGAGCTCTCTCCACAGCGCCTTGCCTGGCCGATAGGAAAGCAGGCCGCGCTCCTGCTTTTCCTTGTCGCGAATCACGACCACAGCCGTAGGCTCGGGTGGAAATCCATCCGTAAAGGGAGGAAATGGCAAACCGTCACCCATCAACATCCTGGTGGCACCCCGGTTCAGGTGAATGACACGCGTCAGGGGCACCAAACGTCCGAGATAAGACTCCGTGGCGTTTGTCCTTGCCTGATGATCTTTGAGAGAGTCCGGCAGCATCTCCCATACGGGACGCCCAATGGGCCTGTCAGCATAGGAGAAACGAACGTCTTCATAGGACGGAAGGTTTGCTTGTATCGTTTGCACAAGATTTCCCCTTCGCAATAAACAATGGACCATTGAAGCCGCTACGCAAGGACCATCCTTCGACGATTTGCTGGTTTGGACCCCGTCCCAAAACACTTGGGAAATAAGCCCTCCCGGTGAGAAGCATTGAAACGAAAGCATGGAGAGGATTGTCGATTGTATTTGAATCGCCCGCGAATCATTGTTCATTCCTTCATGATCAAACAGAGTTGTGTTCGCCCCGCTCGCAAGGAAGAAACCCAACTTCGAAACGGGCCCCCACCCTTCTTCGTCTGACTTTCCCGACTCCAATCCCGCCTCCTGCAACCAAGGCTTCGTGGGATGAAACAGCTCGAATGAATCCTTCCACTTCTCCAGATATTTCCGCGCGGCATCCGGCAAGCGTTTGGGAACCTCGCACCAATCGTCGTAGTCCTTGGGGCCGTCCAGTGCCGCATGGGCAACGCACAAGAACAACCGCATCAGCGAAACGCGCTCGTGCGGGCGCACCGACAGGTCCGCCAGATTCTGTCCTTCGGTCAGGACTTCGCAGAGACTTGCCAACTTCGGCACACCCTCTAGCGTCACCACCGGAATCCATGCATCGAATGCCACATTCATTCTTGGCTCCTTGTTGAATCCTTCTCGATGATCACGCCTTCCTCCAGGGACCAGCGCAACCGAACACCCTTTCGCAATCCATTCACCTCTATCTCCCCATTTTCAACCATCCCAACCGTGAATTCTCCGTGCAGGTAAGGCTCCAGGGCGGGTGTAGTGGTCACCGCGTCGAACAGATGCCGAGGGACCTTGACCAAGTTCTTGTGCAATCCTTGGGCGAACTCCAGTTGGAATACATCCTTTTCGACGACCAGCGAAGTCCCATCCAGAAACGCGTAACGGGTGCCGTCGACCTTCCTACAAAGGACCAACTGGACCGTTGGCATTTCGTTCAGGCGAGTCTGAACACCTTCGATATCATCCAAAGGGTCTTGCCACAAGTTGCTGTTACGAGCCGCTAGGAACTTCTTGCTGAGGCCCTTTGAAAAATTCTCATCAAAAAGCTTGCCCCATGATTCCGGGTCTAACCCAGACCAGTCTGCAGCAGCATTGCTTCCTTCGAATCGCTCTTCATAGGTTGCTTCAATGCGCGCTCGGATTTGATCCGGAATGGAGATCTCACCATTGGCCTTCCAGACTTCCAAGGAGCGCAACAAGACGTACGGCGAGTAGACGAATGCCTTTGGCCCCAACGCCTGCACAATCTTCTTGGCCTCCATTTGACGGAAACCGTCAAGAGACTCAGATTCCTCGAGAAGGATCATTTCGGGTTTCCCCCGACGCTCGGGGCGTTCATGGCGCCACAATCGGCCCAACCGTTGCAGCAGCATGTCAGTGGGAGCAAGCTCCGTCACCAATAGGTCGGCATCGAGATCGACACTTTGCTCGACGATCTGGGTGGAAACCAGAATGCATCCGCATCGCGTCTCTCCTTTCTTCCCCAATCTCTCCATCCACTCGTTTTCCAGCTCCTCGCGGCGCCAGAACGGAAAGCGGGAATGCAAGAGGCCCACAAGGAATCGATCACGGGCAGCTCGGGAAAGTTGTTCATGCTGTTCTTGTGCAGCTCCAACCGTATTGCAGATCCAGAGCACGACGCCACCGTCATGCGCCAACTGCACCGCTCGCTTCATCGCATCCTGCGCCGTCTGGAAACCTACCTGTACGGTTCGCGAGGGCGGGGCGGCGGCGGCAACGGATTGAGCCTCGGTTTCTTCGGCCGCGCTCGAAATGAGAGGATACGGCAAAGACGCCGGATCCACATCGGAATCAGACAGGAGACTCACCATCTGTGCCCGACGTTTTCCGGTAAGGGTCGCCGAGAGGATGATCACTGTACAGCCCAATCCCTTGAGGACCGTGACAAGCCGATCGATCAAGGTACCCGTGTAGAGGTCGTAGGAATGGACCTCGTCGAGAATCACGACCTTGCCCGCTAATGCGTAATGACGCACGAAGAAATGTTTGGCGGCAACAACACCCAACAAGGCTTGATCCACGGTGCCGACCCCGAACGGAGCCAGCAACGCCCGTTTTGCCGAGGCAAACCATTCCTCGCCAACCCGCGCATCCAGACCTCGTGCTCCTTGGGTGGCGGCTGGGGCCAACGCCTGTCCCTGAACCAGCCACGAATTGCCATGGATGAGGCGACTTCTTCCCACTGTGGGCGCAATCCGCTGGACAAATTCATTCAGTCGCAGGTGGATCCGATTGCTGGTCGCTTGGGTCGGCAAAGCGAAATAGATCCCGCATGCCTTGCCCAAAGCCATCAGTTCATAGGACGCCCACAAGGCGGCTTCTGTCTTGCCCATCCCCATTGGCGCTTCAATCACATAGACCCCAGGCCCTTGGATCTGCTCCCTGGCCTTGATCTGCATGTCATTGGGCTGCGAGCCCTTAGGAAATCCGAAGAGATCGGCAAACCCAAGCCCCTGCACGATCTCAGGGCATCCGAATCCGATCGAATCAATCGTTTGTCGCGCTTTAGGCAACCGATTTTGATCGGCCATTCCCCCTTCTGGAGGAAAATGCCGTTCATCGGACCCGATCCAGTCGGCCACGGTCGTCAAGCCAGCCAGCCACCAAAGAGCCGGTGTTTCGGCGTCGATCTCCAATTTGGCACCTCTGACACCAAAATGATCGATGACTGCTTCGCCCGCCTCTTGCCGCTCCTGCTCCCAATCAATCCCGCTATTCGGCTCTGTTCCATTGGTTCGATAAGGGCGCGCTGGAGTGGACTGTATTCGTCCGTGGTGCGCTCCAAGCAGCGCCGCAACCGTCCGTGCCGATTTGGGAGTGACCGACATTGCCAGAGGAATCATCGACTGCACAGCCTCATGCGTTACTGCTGCGTGATTGCCCTCTACGGAAGTCTGCCAGCTCCACTGTCGATCCAGTTCAACGAGTCCGTTGGCCAACAACCACGATTCGCACTTGCGCTGAAACCCGGGAGAAATCTTTCCTAGATCGTGCAGGGCAGCCAAAGCCCCTGCAATGGGAGCTTCCAATTGGAAAAGCTTTAAAATTTCAGGAGCCGACGAGGATAGACACTGGGCAACACAGCCCACATTGAGCATGTGTTCGAACACGGTGATGCCGGGCTGGCCATCAGGCAGTGTCTTCGCCCAAAACCTCACCTTTGCGATCTTCTCTTCCATCTCCACACGGGCTCCTTCTCCCGCCTGCGGTAGCGGGTATCGGATACAGGAATCTCCTTGACTGGAAGATAATCTGCATCTCCCAATTCCCCCCTTCCAACCCACCTCTTGGAATAGAGGACACCCCCCAACGCAAACCTACTCAAATAAGCAAGCTCCTTTCGCCCCTCCCCCTCTCATCCCAGCTTGACGGTCCACCCCTTGGCGAACGGCAGTTCAGGGGCCACGCCCTTCTTTCCCGGAGGCGAGGTTAGGCGGACCTTGCCGGTGCGCACGTCCCACCGGACCTTCCAGGTTCCGCCAACACCCTCGACAGATTCTGGAAAGGCGTTTTGGAGGGCGATCGGGTCGCGCACGGAGGGTGGGGACGGAATTTGAGAAGGCCATTGCGGCGGGAGGGCGTTCCCCAAAAGGACAGCGGATTCGAGGTTTCGTTGCAGCCAGGTCGAGGCGTCTTCGCAGGGGGCAATCCAAGTCCCCAGGATCAAACACCGCTCCAGTCCCAGGGCATCCAGGGATTGCTGGAGGGTCGAGATGGACGCCTCGTCGAGCGCCTTGACCACGGCTTGGGACCAGACTTGCGGATCGGTCGCCAAACCTTCTTTTTGGCCCAACACGACACTTCCTGTCCGCAGCTTCCATTGGGCCCACACCAGGTCTTCGCGGCGCTGGGAGCGCACCACCTCCACCCGCCCCAAGTCCAGACGCAAAGCCCGTTCCTTGGACAAACCTACGGCGGCCTCGATCCAAACCCGGCGTCGGCCCTGGGCATCCAATCCTCCGTGGGTGGACACCGCCAAGGCCAGTTCGGGAGCCGCTTCGGAGAAGACCAACGACGAGTTCGAGGGCCGCAACCCGGCCCCATCGCCGATGGCGTATTCCTCGCGACCCGCGGCACCTCGACGCAGGCGCAATGAGCGCGGTTCGATTTTGCATAGGGCTTGTACCAGCGAATCGGATTGGAATTGGCGCGGCCACCGTTCGTCGTCGAGCCGAAACGTTTGGGCCAGCCGGTCCCACAGCTCCCGCGCGTCACGCCAGACGCTGAGGTGGGCACCGATCGCGCGCGCTTGATCCAGGTCGCAGCGCACCGCCCGCGACAGCAAGGCCAAATCGTCGGACCCATTGGCCAGGCTTCGTCGGGCCTGGAATCTGTCTGGCGATGGCTTGCCGCGCAAAAGCGGTCGCGCTTGGGCCAAGGCGCAGGAGGTGGCCAAGGCGTCGCGAAAGGCGGAAGTGTGCTCGAGCGCCAGGCACATGCCGGCCAAGTCGGGAGGGATCGGCAGTTCCAGGGCGGCGACGCCTCGATCAGAAATTCGCCCTCCCGTTGGCACCCACGGATCGGGGATCCAAATTCCAGCCCGACGGAATCTGTCCAAAGCCTCGCGCAAGCCGTCGGCGCGGGGCTTGTCCAGCCACGGCAGGGTCCAGGGATCGGCACCGGATGCCAACAGTGGCAAGAGCCAATCGTCGGGATCATCGACCTGGATTCCGGGTTTTGGTCGGGACTCCAAACGCGCCGACGCCGACCAAAGCCGCAGACTGCGGCCCGCACGGGTTCGTCCGGCTCGCCCCGATCGCTGGTCGGCCGAGGCTTGGGAGATGGGACCCAGCTCCAAGCTCGGGAATCCCCCAGACCGCACGATGCGCCGTTCGAGCCCCGAATCGATGACCACCGTCACGTCGGGAACGGTGAGGGCGCTTTCCGCGACATTGGTGGCCAAGACAACCCTGGGCCCGTCGCTGGCATGAAGCACGTCGTGCTGGTCGGCCAAGGAAAGACCGCCGTGGAGTTCCCGGATTTCAGCGCCCACGCGTCCTTCCAGCCAAGCGGCGCATTCGGAAATTTCACCGGTGCCCGGAAGGAAGACAAGAATTGTTCCACTGGAATGTTCAAGACTTCGAATGCAGCGTTCCAGCCGCAGCGGAAGACCGTCGGCCTGGGGCCAGGTCTGGCCGAGTTCGCAGCGATGTTCGATATCCACGGGAAAGGCGCGCCCGTCGCTCGCGAGCAGTTCGGCCCCCAGCTCTCGGGCGAGAGTCTGTGTATCTAGGGTCGCCGAGAGCAGAACCACCCGACCCAGCTCCCCTTTCCAGCGCATCCAAGCCAACAGTGCATCGACATCGGCGCGACGCTCGTGGAACTCGTCCAAGATCCAGGTTTGGTACTCGCCGAGCGTTCCTTTGCCCATCATCCGCAAGGCCACGCCTGGGGTGACGAAGACGATTTTTGTTTCTGGATTTCGCACCGCCTCGCCGCGCACCACCCACCCCGCGAGCGTCCCCGGCTCGGTCTGGGTTTCCTCGGCGATCCGCTGCGCCAAGGCCCGCGCCACGACCCGACGCGGCTCGATCACCAACACCTTGCCGGCTTGGGCGGCCCAAAGTGGAACCCGGGTGCTCTTTCCCGAGCCGGTAGGAGACGACACGATCACCGGCATTCCCCGTGATCGGCACTCGAGAAAGGCATTTCGACAGGATTCAACCGGTAAAGATTCCGCCATACTGGCGTCGGAAAGTAGGTCAAGCCCCCGTTGCCCCGGCGATGGATTTGTTTCTTTCCGATTCTATGACCCATGTTCTCATGCGATCCGTTTCCGGCGTGCGCGGAATTGTCGGCGAAGGCTTGACCCCTGTCGTGCTCGCCACTCATGTCCATTCCTTCGTCCAAGCTGTCGGCAAAGGCAAAGTCCTGGTCGGCCGCGACACCCGCGATTCAGGCCCCTTGGTGGAGCAGGTCGTGTGCGCGACCTTGGCCCTGTCGGGCTGCACTGCGGTGCGCCTGGGCGTGGCGACCACCCCAACGGTCGAAATGGCCGTGCAGGCCGATCCCGATGCAGTGGGGGGGATCATCTTGACCGCCAGCCACAATCCGGCCCCCTGGAACGCCCTGAAATTCTTGGACAAGGATGGACTGTTCTTGGGGCCTGAAGAGGTGAAGGCGTTGTTCCGGCGGGTCGACGAGCATGTCGAAACCTGGGTGCGCCACGACCAAGTCGGTGCCATCCTCGACGGGGCTGACGCAGACGACCTGCACATCGACGCGATCCTCACCCTTCCTTATCTGGACCTAGACGCCATCCGGAAGCAGAAATTGACCATCGCCGTGGATGCCGTGAACGGTGCCGCCTACCGGATCGCCCCCCGACTTTTGGAACGCCTTGGCTGCACGGTGGTGGCAATCCACGTCACCCCCGATGGCAAGTTCCCGCGCGGTGCCGAACCCGTCCCCGAAGCTCTTGCGGACCTGGGTCGGGCGGTGCGCGAACACCACTGCGACGCGGGCCTGGCCTTCGATCCCGATGGCGACCGCTTGGCCTTGGTGGACGAAAACGGCGTGCCCTTGGGAGAAGAGGCCACATTGGCCTTGGCTGTCCAGTTGGTGCTGGAAAAGAAAAAGGGCGGCGTCGCCCTGAACTTATCGACCTCGGCCATGTCCGAAGACATCGCCAAGGCGATGGGTGTCCCCTGCGTGCGCACCCCGGTGGGCGAAATCCACGTTTCCAAGCGCATGCTCGCCGATCACCTCCTGATCGGGGGCGAAGGCAACGGCGGTGTGATTTTGCCCGAATTGCATCCCGGCCGCGACGGGGTGCTGGGTGCGGCCTTGGTTTGTCAATTGTTGACGGGGTCCAAGACCTTGTCGACACTGGCCTCCGAGCTGCCCCGCTATTCCATGATCAAGCAAAAATTCGATTTGGTCGGCAAGAACCTGGAATCGTCCATCCAGCGCTTGCGAGCCGCATTCCCCGATGCGACCATTGACGACCGCGACGGACTTCGTTTGAGTTGGCCCGATCGCTGGTTACACCTGCGCGCGTCAAATACAGAACCAATATTGCGGGCCATTGCCGAGGCCCCCACACTATCTCAGGCCCAAGCATTGTGCAAGGCCGCCGAGGAGAATCTCTAACATGTGCGGAATCGTTGGATATTTGGGCAATCGCGAGGCCCTGCCGCTGTTGATCGAAGGCTTGAAGCGGCTGGAATACCGCGGCTACGACTCGGCTGGCGTGGCCATCCGTCACGAGGGCAAAATCGAAATCTGCCGCGAGGTGGGGAAGGTCGCCTCGCTGGAAGCCAAGCTCGGGAAAAACCTCGCGCGTTTCACGGGAACGGAAGGAATCGCCCACACCCGCTGGGCCACCCATGGCGTCCCCGCCGAGCGCAACGCCCACCCCCACTTCGACGACAAGACGGAAATTGTCCTGGTCCACAACGGGATCATCGAAAACTACCAGTCCCTGAAAAAGGCCTTGATGGCGAAAGGCCACGTTTTCAAGTCGGAGACCGACACCGAAGTGCTGGCCATGCTGGTGGCAGAACTGTACGAAGGGGACCTGGAAATCGCCGTGCAGGCCGCTTTGCGCGAGGTGACGGGCGCCTACGCGATCGCCGTCATGAGCGTGCGCGAACCCGGCGTGATGGTGGTCGCCCGCAAGGGATCGCCCTTGATGGTGGGATTGGGCCAGAACGAATTCATCGTCGCCTCCGACCCTTCCGCCATCGTGGCCCACACCACCCAGGCCTTCGCCCTGGAGGATTTTACCGTCTGCCGACTTTCCCGAGACGGCTACCGCACTTCCAGCTTGAACAACGCCCCCGTGACCCCCAAGGTCATGGAGCTGGAAATGCGCCTGGAGGAAATCGAACTCGGTGACTTTCCTCACTTCATGCTCAAGGAAATATTCGAGCAGCCCGACGCCTTGCGAAACACCCTGAGTGGGCGCATCGACCAGAAGCGCGGCGAAGTGGTTTTGGGCGGATTGCACCAAGCCGGACGGGATTTGGTCAAGGCCCGCCGGATCGTGCTCACCGGCCAAGGCACCGCCTGGCATGCAGCGCTGGTGACCGAGTACATGATCGAAGAATTCGCGCGAATCCCCTGCGAAGTCCAATACGCCAGCGAGTTCCGCTACCGAAATCCCATTGTGGAAGAAGGCACCATTTTGATCGCGATCTCCCAATCGGGAGAAACCGCCGACACCTTGGCCGCTTTGGAAGAAGCCAAGGAACGCGGCGCGGTGACCCTGGGCGTGGTGAACGTGGTGGGTAGTTCCATCTCGCGGATGACGGATGCCGGGGTCTACTTGCGGGTGGGTCCGGAAATCGGCGTGGCCTCCACCAAGGCCTTTATCGGGCAGGTCGCCGTGGGGGCGTTGATGGCCATCTACGCCGGTCGCCGCCGGCACCTTTCCATCGAGACCACCAAGCAGCTCTTGTCCGAGCTGGATGCCATCC
>CAIKAA010000022.1 GCA_903825275.1 uncultured Fibrobacterota bacterium
AAGCCGCCAATTTCCAGATACCCGATCCGGCCCGCCAAGGTTTCCGAACTGCGTTGCAGCAAATCCGGCGATGCGCTGCCCAGCAACAAAAACTGCCGACGCTGAAAGTTCGGATCCTGATCGACCAAAACGCGTAAAGCAGGAAACAACTCGGGCATCAACTGCACTTCATCCAATACAATCAATCCTTGGAGCGGTTCCAGGGCTAAAAGCGGATCACGCAGTGCCGCATGGTCACGAACATCTTCCAAATCGAAATGGTGATGGGCTTGCAATTGCTTCGCCAAGGTCGTCTTGCCACACTGGCGTGGCCCAACCAGTCCAACCACCGGAAAGATCGACCGGTATTCTTCGATCTGCTGAACCTCTTCCGTTCGGGATAACATGGAGGAAAGGTTACTTTCTTATCATTGAAATTCCTACACAAGATAATGGATTTTCAATGATAAATGATCCGGCTGAGACACCAAAAAGCCCTGCCCGAAGGCTTTGGGAAGCGAAGCCGGCCTGATCGCTCGTCGTCGCACCGACTTGAGCCGGTAAGCGCCTCAAGCGACCGCGGCTTGTCCGTCCATAGCGAGGCGCTGGGTGGGGCGCTCGGAGGCCGTTTGGATCTCGGTATTGGGGAAGCGCAGCATGGAACGCAGCAGCAAATCTTCCAGCCCAGTCTTGGCGCCAGACCAACTCAATTCGGCTTGGATGGAAAGCCCGCGTTCGTTCTCTTCCCAACAAAGAACCTGCTCGATGGCTTGGAAATGCCGCCCGGTTCCCTTCGAGGTCAACCGGCGACGATCCAAATCCAAAAGGGCAGGACAGCTCCAGCTGGAACGGAAAAGCCCGAAAACCAGCTCGTGGCGCACGAATAGCCCATGTTCCCCAGACTCCAACCCCACCAAAAGAGTGGGGTGCACGGAAGAAAGCATGGCCACCCGGGACTCGGCTTTGATGGCCTCCATCCACTGGGTGGAGTTTCCTGGAAACAACGTTGATTGCAGAAGCCGCGGCATGAACTTTTAAGTTTAGGAAATGATGGCGACACTCCAACCCTGTCAATTGGCATATTTGAGTCAGTGAGCAATCTTGTCCAAGACAACCGAACCGACCCGAAGGTCGTGTTTGCCATGGTCACCCAAGACCCGGTGCGTTCTACCATCCAGAACGTGGTGGTGAATTTCGGGCAGACCTTGGAGCTGCATGTCTCGCCGGAAACGTTTCTCACTCGACTTTCCGAGGCAGATCTTGTCGTGATCGACATTTCTTCCCCAGAGGGCAGGATCTGTCTGCCCCAGGTCAGCCTCTCCAACAACCATCGGCCGGTCATCGTGCTGGCTTCCAGCGACCAGCGCGCCGCAGCCCTTGAATCCCAGAGGTTGGGAGCCTTTGCGGTATTGCCTTCGCCTGCCACCGAAGACGAATTGACTTACCACATTGGGCACGCCTTGACCACGCTCGCCGAACGATTCGATCCTCGCAAGCTTGGTCTCCAACATCGCATGATTTCCTTGGGGAACGACTTCGCGCTGATCACGCCCGTCGCCCTCTCTTTGGTGGAGACCACGTTGCCCCCTGGCGATTCACGCAAGACCTCGGTGGCGCTTGGCCTGGTCGAGGTGATCACCAACGCCATCGAACACGGCAATTTGGGGATCAGCTACGAACAAAAACGCGAAGCCCTGCGCGGTTCGGTGTTTTACAACTTGGCCTCGGAACGTGCCGCCATGTCACCCTGGAAAGATCGCGTGGTTCGCATCAAGTCCTGCGTAGACCCGACAAGATCTGTCATTTCCTATGAGGTGGAAGACCAGGGCGATGGTTTTGATTGGAGAAATTTGCCCGACCCCACCGACCCGAACAACATCAACGCCCGGCATGGCCGGGGAATTTTGATGGCCAGCCACGCCTTTGCGGCGATGCGCTACAACGAACTTGGCAATTCCGTCATCCTGGAGCTTCCTCTGGACGACGGGGCCACGGAGGAAGAATGAGTTATCAAGCCATGGCACGCCGCTGGCGACCTCGGCGTTTCGAGGACATGGTCGGCCAGGAGCACGTCGCGCGCACCTTGCGCAATGCCTTGGTCCGCGGACACCTTCACCATGCCTTTCTCTTCACGGGCACCCGTGGCGTCGGCAAGACCACCTCGGCACGCATCTTGGCGCGCATGCTGAACTGCCAAGAGCAGGATGCCGAGCTCCGCCCCTGCGGCAAATGCGAAAGCTGCCTGGAAATCGAGAAGGGCGCCAGCATGGACGTGCTGGAGATCGACGCCGCCTCGCACACCGGCGTCGACGATGTCCGCGAACTGCGCGAACAGCTCAAGTACGCCGCCTCCCATGGCCGCTACCGGGTGGTCATCCTGGACGAAGTCCACATGCTTTCCAAGGCCGCCTTCAACGCTTTGTTGAAGACCTTGGAGGAGCCTCCTCCCCACGTGGTGTTCATTCTGGCCACCACGGAAGTCCACAAGGTCCCCCAAACCATTCTGTCGCGGGTGCAACGCTACGACTTCCGCCGTTTGACCCCGCTCCAAGTCCGCGACCGCTTGATCCACATTTGCAAAGCCGATGGGATCACTGCCGACCCCGAAGCCTTGGACATCGTCGCCTTGCGCGCCGACGGCTCGATGCGCGACGGACTCTCGCTCTTTGACCAGGTCTTTGCCTTCGCGGGAGAAACCATCACGGCCGACGATGTGCGCCGTACCCTGGGTGTTCCCGACTCGGCCTCCCACACTCGTCTGGTCGAGCATCTCGCCAATGGCAACATCGCCGGATCGGTCGGCGAAGTCCACTTGGCGCTGGAACGCGGCGTCGATTCGGTGGAATACATCCGCGGATTCGGCGAATTTTTGCGCAATGTCCTGTTCTCCCGGATGGATGGCTTGCCCGATGGCGCCCTCTCGCTGATGCCCGAACGCGTCGCCGAGCTTCGCGAAAAAACCGCCAAGCTTTCGGAAGGCGACATCCTTCGCTGGGCGCGCATGGTTTCCGACACGACCCAACAAATGCGCGACGCCCACCATCCCCGTCTGGCCTTGGAAATGGCCGTGGCCCGAATGGCCTGCCTGGACAAGGTGGCCGACCTTCGCCGCCTGTTGGCCGGAGAAGCCCTTCCTGCCCTGACTCCTGGTCCTCCTATTGCTTCTGCACGGGAAGGCGGGAACCCCGCTTTGGGGGCGATGGGAAGCGCCCCTCCGTCCCGTTCTGAGCCCCCCGCACGCCCCTCCCGGGGACCTAATCTCCAGCAAGCCGTGGAAGGAGACCCCACCCTAGGGCGGCTTGTGGAAACGTTTGACGCCACCCCCACTTCGGAGTGATGAACTCGTGAACATGAACGCGATGATGAAACAGTTGCAGCAAGTCCAAAAGAAGGTCATGGCGGCGCAGCAAGACCTGGAAGTCAAGGACTTCATGGGCGAATCGGGCGGCGGCAAGGTCAAGGTCGTGATCACCGGCAAGGGCGACCTCAAATCCCTCAAGCTCGACAAATCCGTGGTCGATCCCGAAGATCCCGAACTTCTTGAGGACCTGATTTTAACGGCCTTCCACCAGGCCAAAGAACAGCTCGCCACCGAATCCGAAGCGATCATGGGTTCGGTGAAAATGCCCGGAATGCCCGGCATGGGCGGATTTAGGTAGGAACCCATTGGTTGGGCACTTGTGGTGAGCCTGTCGAGCGCCCAGTGACCTGCACTAGCTGCGGGCCACCTTTGGTGCCAAACATGCCCGCACCCTACGGCCGGGGTGACCCCCGTCCTGCGGCCCTTCGTCCGGCTGGCGCGATGGAGCCTCAGTGAACCAAAACGGTTCCGTCGGATTTTGTCAGTCCGGTGATCGTTTTTCCCCAGGGACTTTTTAGGTGGGTCTTCGATCCCGCAAAACCGTCTTCTAGCGCGACGGCATCGATCGAGGCGAAGGCACCCTGGTTGCCTGCCTGGACCTTGACCAAGTCGCCTTTGTGGAACACGGGTCGAAGCTCGAGTTGGTTTCGCCAAATGGCTTGCCCCGGCGAGATTCCGGTGCGGGTTCGGAATCGCCCCACCGAATCAGGGGTCGGCGGGATCACGCGCATCCCCGTCGTGCGTCGCCATTGCCAGTCGAGCCGGGAGCTGTCGATGGCATCCCCCGACAAAAATCGTCCTCTTGCCACGGGGACCAATTCCTGGCGCTCGACGCGTACCTGAACCCAGTCTCGTCGAGGAAATGGCGAGTCTTTTCCGGTCCAGACCAAGGTGATCGCTTCGGTGCCACCCGGCCTCGTTCCCCCATCGCGCTCCAACTTCCAACCTGTAGCCCAATTTGGGCCTCTGACAGAATCTGGCAAACCAGCCGTGTCGACCACGAAGCGCATCGAGTTGGTCTGCAGCGACTCGTAGAGCGATGCAATCGGCGCGCGAATCTTGGCCGCGGGAGACATCCACGCCAAGGCCGCAAGAGCCAAAAATAGGCTGTGGATCATGATCTCAGATTGTTGGCGGTCTGCAACATTTGGTCCGCCGTGGTCACCCCTTTGGAGCTGATCTCGTAGGAACGCTGCGCCACGATCAGATTCACCATTTCTTCCACAAGTTGCACGTTCGACGCTTCCACGTATTGCTGGGCAAGCGACCCGGTTGCGTTCTCGCCGGGAGCGCCGGAAAGGGGTTTTCCAGAGGCTTCTGTTTCCTGGTACAGATTCTGTCCAAGGGATTTTAGGCCGGATGGGTTCACGAAGGACGATAGTTCGATTTTCCCGATCTCGATCGGGTCCGCCTGTCCTTGGGGAACAATGGTCACTCTCCCATCGGCGCTGATCTTTGGGTTGGTCGAGTTGGCAGGGATCTGGATCTGGGGATCGAGGTAATTGCCTTGGGCGTTGACCAAAATCCCGTCGGCGTTCACTTTGAACGATCCATCGCGGGTGTACGCGGTGCTTCCGTCGCTTTGGCGCATTTGGAAGAACCCGCTTCCCGAGATCGCGACGTCCCAGGCATTTCCGGTATTGGACAAGTTGCCCTGCTCGAAGCTTCGGGTGTTCCCCGAGGTCTTCACCCCAAGCCCCACCTGCAAGCTGCCGGGCAACCTGACGCCTTCCGAGGTGGTGCCTCCTGGCTCGATCATGGTCTGGTACAGCAGGTCCTGAAATTCCATCTTGGTTTTCTTGTACCCGTTGGTGTTCACGTTGGCCAGATTGTTCGAAATGGTGTCCACCGTCATCTGGTTGGCCATCATCCCCGATGCCGCGGTATAAAGACTTCTCATCATGGCTTTGCCTCCTAAACCTTTCCAACTTGGTTCACGGCTTTGTCGATCGTGCTGTCCACGGCGTGCAACACGCGGCTATCCGCCTCGTAGTTTCGCAATTGGGCGATCATTCGGACCATTTCGGTCACCGAATTCACGTTCGGACCTTCCAAAAACCCTTGTTGGATTTGAACGTCCGAGCTGACCGGAATGGGTGCTGGATCCGGATCCGAGGGATTTTTGGCAGTTGGGACCCAACGTCCCGCCCCTTCTTCTCGGAGGGAGTATGGCTTGGGAAAATCGACCATTTTGAGGGTGGCCACTTCCACTCCATCGGACATCACCCGGCCATCGGCGGTGATCGACGTTTTTTGACCAGGAACGCGGATGGAATTGCCTGTACTGTCCAAAATGTTCGACCCGCTAGGATCGACGAGCTCGTTGGAGCCGTTCACCTTCAAGCTTGTCGAGCGAAGGTAGCGATCCCCCTTTGGGGTGGCGATCGCCAAGAATCCATCGCCCCGCAAGGAAACATCCATCTGGTTTCCGGTTTGGATCATCGGGCCGTTCTGCCAATCGACGTGAACGTCGTCCTCGCGCTGGGTCTCGCGCTGGCGCAGGAACTGGTCGTTGTCGCGCTTGGCCTCGACGGTGGTGTGGGTGACCAGACGGGAAATTTTGAACCCGGTGGTTTGGGCATTGGCGAGATTGTTGGTGGTGACTTCTTGCTTGCGCATCGTCAGCATCATTCCCGCACCGGCAGTGTACAGTCCATTGACCATGCCTCTCACCTACGCGATGCTCATGCCAACTCAAACTGTGGTCCAGGCAAAGGACTCGTCGTCAAACCAAGGCTCACCTTTGCCGCCATGGCGGGAACGGCTTGCCTGGTTCGTTTCTGTTCCTAATGAGGATTCGGGCTGGAATTCAACTTCTGGATCCGAGCCTTCAAGTCGGCAATCTTGGCTTCCAGGACGGCTTTGCGTGCTTCGGTGCGGGCTTTCACCTGCAATCGATGACTCTCAAGCTGGGCAATCCGGGCTTGGATTCTGGCGCGCGTGGCAGTGTCTTTGATCCGGGAAATTTGGGTATCCCGCTTGGCTTCCCAACTCCGGCGCATCGAATCTGCTCGAAGCTTCAAACCCGAAATTTTTAGGGAATCAAACACGGCGACAGAGTCGAAATCCTTCTTGTTGGCTTCAAAGTCTCTTGTCTGCTTCTCGATGAGGGCTCGCAAACTGTCGGGAATTTTGTTGGCAAATAGGATGGAATCCTTGGCGTGTTGGTCGAGGAGAAGTTGTTGGAGATCTTCTCGATGTTGCGCAATCAGGGCCGAATCCGCCTTGCGAAGGATTTCCTGAAGGGATAGGTCCGGGACCTTGGGCGGTGTAGAAGCCGTCGGATTGAGGGGAATGTTGGATGGAGAGGCTAGACAGAAATTGGCAAGGAATGTAGTGAGGATCAAGAGGTTTTTCATGGCGTACTCCAATGAGAGTGATTGGACATTGGTGGTTCCTAGGAAGGAGAAACACCGACTCAGTGAGCCATTGAAGAGAGATCGGGAAGGCCCATCTCAGGAGCGATTCGCTTGTCGAATCGGGAGTCCAATGGGTGGTTCGGTTCAAATCATTCCCCGAAGGGCGTTTCCCTGGCTGGGAGTTCCATGGGAACACGGCATCGGCAAAAAATGAAAAGACCGGGAGTGGCCTCTGCCATCCTCCCGGTCCGAATCACGAAGTAATGAGGAACCGTGATTACTTGACGGCAGGCTTGTCGGTCTTCAGCTTTTCGATCTTGGCCTTCAAGTCGGCGATCTTGGCTTCGATCTCGGCTTTGCGAGCGTCGACCTTGGCCTTGACCTCGGTGCGATGCTTCTCGATCTCGGCGATGCGAGCTTGGACCTTGGCGCGAACGGCCGTATCCTTGATCCGAGTGATCTGGCTGTCACGCTTGGATTCCCAAGTCTTGCGCAGCGAGTCGGCCTTGGCCTTGTAGGTGACAACCTTTGCCGAATC
>CAIKAA010000023.1 GCA_903825275.1 uncultured Fibrobacterota bacterium
CATCCGTGAGGGTGGTCGTACGATCGGCGCCGGCACCGTTACCGAAATTGTGAAGTAAGTTTGATTCCCCTTTCACGAGTGTGAAGGGGGGAGTGTTCTCATAGGGGAATAGCTCAATTGGTAGAGTAGCGGTCTCCAAAACCGTTGGTTGTGGGTTCGAGTCCCTCTTCCCCTGTTCGATCTCGAAAGGATCCATTGTGCGCAAGCTGACCAAGTACTTCTCGGAAGTGATTGCCGAAGGGAAAAAAGTAACCTGGCCCCAGCGCTCCGAACTGATCGAGAGCACTTGGATCGTGATGCTTTTCAGTCTGCTCTGCGGCCTGTTCATCACAGGGGTCGACATGGGTGTTGGCGTGTTCATCGAACAGCTCCTCGGGATCGGGGCGTAAGTTCATGGGCATGAATTGGTATGTCCTGCACACCTATTCGGGTCAGGAAAGCAAGGTCAAGATCTACCTCGAGGAACTCCTCGAAGGCCCTGATTTCAAGGGCGTGATCGGCCAAGTATTGCTTCCCTCGCAGGAAGTCGTCCAAGTGCGTCACGGCAAAAAAATCCGCCAGACCCGCAAGGACTTTCCCAGTTACGTGTTGATCGAAATGGAAATGACCAAGGATGCCCAGCACGCCGTGCTGTCGATCCCTGGCGTGACCCATTTCGTGGGTGTTTCGAACAAGCCGCAAGCTTTGCGGAAGAACGAAGTGGACCGTATCCTTGGTCGCACGGGACATGATCGCGCGGAAGCTTCTGGCCACGCCATGATGATCCCGTACAAGATCGGCGAACCGGTCCGAATCAACGAGGGGCCGTTCAAGGATTTTGACGGCACGGTGGAAGAAGTCCATCCGGACAAGGGCAAGCTCAAGGTAATGGTCAGCGTCTTCGGACGCTCCACACCGGTCGAGCTCGACTTCCGTCAGGTTAGCGAAGTTTAATCCACCACTGGACAAGTGGATGGTGATGATTTAGTTTTCACCCCCCAATTTTTTCCGCGGCACAACCTAAAAGATTGTCGCCGCAAAAGTTAGCCCGCTTCATGCGGGAGAAACTTCGGGAGTAACGGCCTTGGCCAAGAAAATCACCGGCTACATCAAGCTCCAGATTCCCGCGGGGGCGGCGAATCCCTCGCCTCCCGTCGGCCCAGCCCTGGGTCAAAAGGGCGTCAACATCATGGAGTTCTGCAAGCAGTTCAATGCTCGCACGCAGGACCAGAAGGGGATGATCATCCCTGTGGTGATCACGGTCTTCGCTGACCGCTCGTTCACCTTCATCACCAAAACACCACCGGTTCCCGTGCTTCTCAAAAAGGCCGCGGGAATCGAAAGCGGTTCGGGCGAACCCAACCGCAAAAAAGTGGGCAAGGTGACTTCCGCACAAGTTCTTGAGATCGCAAAACTCAAGATGCCTGATCTGAACACGTTGTCGGTCGAATCCGCAGCGTCGCAGGTTCGGGGAACGGCCGTGAGCATGGGTCTCACGGTCGAAGGATAAACCAGAGGAAACGTCGATGAAGCATGGCAAGAAGTATCGGGAGGCATCTCAAAAGGCTGCCGTTCGCACCGAGTGGAATCTTCCGGAAGCTGTCAAGTTTCTGAAAGAGAACCGCGTGGCCAAGTTCGACGAAACCATCGAAGTCGCGATGAATCTTGGGGTTGATCCCAAGCACTCCGACCAGATGGTTCGTGGAACGGTCGTTCTGCCCAAAGGAACCGGTAAAACGGTTCGCGTTCTGGTGTTCGCCAAAGGCGATAAAGCCATGGAAGCGCAGGCAGCCGGTGCTGATTTCGTTGGAGCTGAAGAGCTGATCGAAAAGATACAAGGCGGATGGATGGAGTTCGACGTTGTCGTCGCGACTCCGGACATGATGACCACGGTCGGTAAGCTCGCGCGATTGCTCGGACCTCGCGGTCTGATGCCTTCGCCCAAGACGGGCACCGTCGGAGTCAACGTGAAGGAAATCCTGGCCGAGCTCAAGGCTGGCAAGATCTCCTATC
Organism: uncultured Fibrobacterota bacterium; assembly: GCA_903825275.1. Taxonomy (GTDB): domain Bacteria; phylum Fibrobacterota; class Fibrobacteria; order UBA5070; family UBA5070; genus UBA5070. The sequence continues at coordinate 1,993 of CAIKAA010000023.1, forward strand.
GCGTCGACAAGGGTGCCAACGTCCAAGCTCTCGTGGGCAAGATTTCCTTCGACGCTTCGGCGCTCGAAGAAAACATTCTTGCTCTCATTCGCTCGGTGGTCAAGGCTAAGCCGCAGACCTCCAAGGGCACCTACGTCAAGAGCATCACCATCTCTTCCACCATGAGCCCAGGTCTTCCGATCGAGCTCAGCGTGGCTCGCTCCTGAGGTAAACCCACGTGATCAGCCTCGAAGTAAAAAAGCAAACCACGGACGAACTGGATCAGGCTCTGGCCACTGCTGGTTCTGTCTTTTTGGTGGACTTTGGACGTATTAAGGTCGCCCACGACGTGGAGCTCCGCAAGAGCCTCAACAAGCAGGGGATCTACTACCGCGTCGCAAAGAACACTCTGCTGCGCAGGTCGCTCCACAAGGCAGGAATCACCGCCTTGGACAAGCTCCTGAAGAAGCCTTCGGCCATCCTCGTCGGTTCGCCCGAGGATCCGGTGGCTCCTGCACGCGCGATCGTCGAATTCCAGAAGGCCCATCTGGGCTTTTTGGACTCCAAGTTGACTTGGATCGACGGGGACATCTATCCGGGAAACCAAATCGCCGATGTGGCGAAAATGCCCGGAAAGCGCGAGCTGCAGGCTCAAGTTGTCCAACTGTTCCTGTCTCCTGGCTCCACTCTCGTCGGTCTCATCAAGGGACCAGGATCGAAAGTCGCGGGCCAGGTCGAAGCGCTGGTCAAGCGCCTCGAAGAAGCCGCTTGAACCGAACTCACCAACCATCCATCCTAAAAGGGAATCTCCATGTCTGACAAGACCTACACTGCAGAAATCACCGACCTCGGCGACAAGATCGTCAACCTTTCGCTGGCCCAGGCCCGCGCCCTTTCCGAATACCTGAAGGAAGTCCACGGACTCGAAGCTGCCGCTGGCGGCGTCGTCATGGCTGCAGCTCCTGCTGCCGCTGTCGTGGTCGAAGAAGAAAAGACCGAATTCGACGTGATCCTGAACGAAGCCGGCGCCAACAAGATCGGCGTCATCAAGGTCGTTCGCGAAGTCACCGGTCTTGGCTTGAAAGAAGCCAAGGACCTGGTCGACGGCGCTCCCAAGACCGTCAAGGAAGCCATTGCCAAGGCCGACGCCGAAGCACTGAAGAAGAAGCTGGAAGAAGCTGGCGCCAAGGTTACCCTGAAGTAAGGGTGTCCGCGAGCTGGGACAATTTTCTGCCCTGGCCCGTCGCACGGGCGACGGCCAGGGCTTTTCGTGTTTTGGAATCCGATCGCGGTTGCGGTCGGGTTTTCGTAGTTGATTGATTTTCACGGGGCGGGTCGATGACTGAACGCAGAAACTTTGCGAAGAGCAAGTACTCGATGGAGATTCCCTTCCTCCTCGAGGTGCAGGTCGAGTCTTTCAATCGCTTTCTCCAAATTGGAGTGCTCCCGAGGGAGCGTGCGACGGAAGGACTAGAAGCGGTTTTCCGCGAAACTTTCCCTATCGCTGACGTAAAGGGAATGTACGAGCTGGTCTACGAGGGTTACAATCTCGGAGTGCCCAAGTACTCGATTCCCGAGTGCCAAGAGCGAGGCATGACCTATGCCGCACCTCTTCGGGCCACGCTTTCGCTCAACGTCTACAAGACCGAGAACGACGAACGCCAGTTCCAGGAGAAGATCACCAACGATGTCTACTTCGGTGACATCCCTCTCCTGACAGAAAACGGCACGTTCATCATCAACGGCGCGGAACGCGTCGTGGTGAGCCAGCTGCACCGCAGTCCTGGCGTGTCGTTCGACGAAGAATTCCACCCCAACGGGAAGCGCTTGCTCAAGGCGCGCATCATTCCCTACCGTGGGTCGTGGGTAGAATTCCTCCAAGACGTCAACGACGCGATGTACATCAACATCGATCGTCGACGCAAACTTCCTGCGACCATTCTGTTGCGTGCCATCGGTTGGCAGACCAACGAAGAAATTCTGGGTCTGTTCTATCCCACCGCGCAAGTGGATTTGGCCGACGATCTCGGTGGCAAGGTCCTTGCCGCCGATGCCATCACCGGTGACGGCGAAGTCTTGGCCGAGGCGAATTCCGTCCTCGACTCGGACCTGATCGCCAACCTGTTCAAGGCCGGAGTCAAGCAGGTCAAGATCATCGATCTCGACATCGAGACGGATCCTGTCATCCACAACACGTTGGACGTGGATCCCACCACCGGCGAAGAAGACGCTCTCCAGAAGATTTACGGCGTCATCCGTCCCGGCGACCCGCCGAACACGGAAACCGCTCGCCAATTGATCTTGCGGATGTTCTTCGACGACAAGCGCTACGACCTCGGCGAGGTCGGTCGCTACCGCATGAACAGCCGCCTGGATCTCGACATCATCATGAAGACCCGCACGATGACCAAGGAAGATTTCCTTGCGATCATGCGCTACCTCGTCGGCCTGTTCAACGGCAAGATGAAGGACAAGTCGGGCAAGGAAATCACTCCTTACATCGACGACATCGACCATTTGGGCAACCGTCGTGCGCGTTCGGTCGGCGAACTTCTCGCCAACCAGTTCACGGTGGCCTTCACCCGCATGAGTCGCACGATCCGCGAGCGCTTGTCCTTGCGCGACACCGAAGAGATGACGCCCCAGGATCTGGTCAACGCCCGCACGATCAATGCGGTCATCGCCACCTTCTTCGGCAGTTCGCAATTGTCGCAGTTCATGGACCAGACCAATCCTCTGGCCGAGCTGACCCACAAGCGTCGTCTGTCGGCCCTTGGACCGGGCGGTTTGACGCGCGAACGCGCCGGCTTCGAAGTCCGCGACGTGCACCACACGCACTACGGACGCCTTTGCCCGATCGAAACCCCTGAAGGTCCGAACATCGGCCTGATCTCGTCGATGAGCACCTATGCTCGCGTCAACGCCTATGGATTCATCGAAACGCCTTATCGTCGAGTCATCGACGGCATCGTTTCGGAACAGATCGATTACCTGACCGCCGACAAGGAAGACAACTTCATCATTGCTCCGGCCAACACGCCGGTGGGCGAAGATGGACGTCTGCGCGACGATTTCGTGATCGCTCGCCAGCAAGGCGAATTCCCGCTGTTGCGCCGTGAAGAAGTCCATTATGTGGACGTCTCGCCGCGCCAGTTGGTTTCGGTCGCCGCCGGCCTGATTCCGTTCTTGGAACATGACGACGCGAACCGCGCGCTCATGGGCTCCAACATGCAGCGCCAGGCTGTACCGCTGCTTCGTTCCGAAGCTCCCATCGTGGGCACCGGATTGGAAGCGCGTTCGGCTCTGGACTCGGGCTCCATGATTCTGGCCAAGAACCCTGGTGTGGTCGAGCGGTTGGATGCGACTCGGGTCGTGGTTCGCCGTGACAAGGGACCGCTTCGCGACGACGACTTCCTGGACATGCCGGAATTTGACGTGTACGACATGCGCAAGATGCGCCGGTCCAACCAGGATACGGTCATCAACCAGAAGCCCATCGTCTCGCTGGGACAGCGCGTCGCGAAGGGCACCCCCCTCGCCGACGGTGCTTCCACCGATCAAGGCGAGTTGGCGCTGGGCAAGAACATCCTGGTGTCGTTCCTTCCCTGGAACGGCTACAACTTCGAAGACGCGATCATCATCTCCGAAGAATTGCTCGTGAAGGACACCTTCACCAGCATCCACATCGAAGAGTACGAGATGGAAGTGCGCGACACCAAGCGTGGACCGGAAGAACTCACTCGCGAAATTCCCAACGTCGGCGAAGACGCGGTGGCCAATCTCGACGAGATGGGTGTGATCCGCGTCGGCGCCGAAGTCAATTCGGGCGACATCCTGGTCGGCAAGGTCACCCCCAAGGGCGAAACCGAACTGTCTCCAGAAGAACGCCTCTTGCGGGCCATCTTTGGCGAAAAGGCCTTGGACGTTCGCGACAGCTCGCTCAAGGCGCCTCCGGGAATGAAGGGCATCGTCATCGAGACGCGCGTCTTTTCCCGCAAGGAAAAAGACAAGAAGTCCAAGAAGGCCGACAAGGACCGGATCGAAAAGATCAAGTCCGAACTCGGGCTCAAGATCCAGGAAATCCGCGAAGCCCGCGACAAGAAGTTGGGCGAATTGCTGGAAGGCCAAACCTCGGGCGAAGTTCGCGATGCCGCGACTTCCGAAGTGTTGGTCACTGCCGGCAAGAAGTGGACCAAGCAGTTGGTGGCTCGCACCAGCTTCGACGATGTCGCCGGTTCTTCCCGTTTTTGCGAAGAAGATCCGATCAACGCCAAGGTCGAGAAGATCGTGCAAACGGCCCAGGAAATGGTTCGCCAGCACGAAGATCGCCTCGACAAGGAAATCGACAAGGTGGTTCGCGGCGACGAATTGAAGCCAGGTGTGCTGCAATTGGTCAAGGTCTACATCGCCAAGAAGCGCCGTCTCCAAGTTGGAGACAAGATGGCCGGTCGCCACGGCAACAAGGGTGTGATTTCCAAGACCGTTCCGGTCGAAGACATGCCCTACATCGAAGGTGGGACTCCGGTTCAGATTCTTTTGAATCCGCTGGGCGTGCCTTCCCGTATGAACGTGGGACAGATTTTGGAAGTGTCGCTTGCTTGGGCGGCCAGCCGCCTGGGCTACCGCGTCGCCACTCCGGTGTTCGACGGCGCGACCTTCGAGGACATCGAAGAAGAATTGACCAAGTCCGGCCTGCCCAACACGGGCAAGGTCAAGCTGTTCGATGGCCGCTCGGGAGAGCAGCTGGAGAACGCGACGACGGTCGGTTACATGTACATGCTCAAGCTCGGCCACTTGGTCGACGACAAGATCCACGCTCGCTCCATCGGCCCCTACTCCCTTGTGACCCAACAGCCGTTGGGTGGCAAGAGCCAGTTCGGCGGCCAGCGCTTCGGCGAAATGGAAGTTTGGGCATTGGAAGCTTATGGTGCCGCCTACACCTTGCAAGAACTCTTGACGGTCAAATCCGACGACGTCGTCGGCCGTTCGAAGATCTATGAAGCCATCGTGAAGGGCGACAACGCCCCCAAACCTGGCCTTCCCGAGAGCTTCAACGTGTTGATCAAGGAAATGCAGGCCCTGGCTCTGGACGTCCGCTTCTCACCAGACGGTGAAGTGGTTCCGTGAGTCGGCACAGGACGGACATGAGAAGATTTCGGAGGATTCGATGAACGAGACCACCACCGGCTTCGAGACCGCCATTCCCGACACAGGGGCCATTTCGATCCAGCTTGCATCACCGGAGATCATCCGGAGCTGGTCGTTTGGCGAGGTCACCAAGCCAGAAACCATCAACTACCGCACGTTCAAACCCGAGAAAGACGGTCTTTTCTGCGAAAAGATCTTTGGACCGGTCAAGAACTGGGAATGCTCCTGCGGCAAGTACAAGCGCATCCGTTACCGCGGCGTCGTTTGCGACCGCTGCGGCGTGGAAGTGACCCACTCCAAGGTGCGTCGCGAGCGCATGGGCCACATCGAACTGGCCGTTCCGGTCGTTCACATCTGGTTCTTCAAGAGCTTGCCTTCCATGATCGGGCAGATGCTGGGAATGAGCATCACGCACCTCGAACGCGTGATCTACTACGAGTCCTACCTCGTGCTCAATCCAGGCAACACCGAACTGAAGCGCGGACAATTGCTGACCGAAGACGAGCACATCGAGCTCGAGGACGAAGGCAAGGAATTCGACGCCAAGATGGGCGCCCCGGCGGTCAAGCAGATGCTGGCGGAACTGGATCTCGAGCACTTGTCGCGCGACCTTCGGGCCCGCGTCAAGGTGGAAACATCGGTCCAGCGCAAGATGGACACCCTCAAGCGCTTGCGCATCGTGGAAGCCTTCCGCAAGTCGTTGAACCGCCCCGAGTGGATGGTTTTGGACGTATTGCCGGTCATTCCTCCCGATCTGCGCCCCTTGGTTCCTCTGGAAGGTGGCCGCTTCGC
>CAIKAA010000024.1 GCA_903825275.1 uncultured Fibrobacterota bacterium
AAGATCAGAAGGAACAACGCGGCTCCCAAGAACCAGGGAAACCGATCGATGTGCTCCAGCTTGAAGCCCGGCTTGCCAGAAACCCCGGATACTCCATTGACGACCATGGCTACGGGCGCGAGCGCCCACGAGACCGGAGACAATTCGAGATAGGAACCGTTGGCGCTGGAGGCGATGGACTGCAACCCTTCGCGCTCCAATCGAACGGTGACGATGTTGCCTTGCTTGTCTTGTTTCACACCGCCTTCGGGAAGCTGGATGGGCACGGCTTGGTCGCCACCAACCCCGACCACCACCAATTTCGCCCCGGCGTCGGAAATGGCCTTGATCGCGTCCTTGGTTTCTTTGCCGTGGTCGCCGCCGTCGGTCACCAGCACCACCAACCGCTGGGCGGCACCCGGGGTTTGCAACATCTGAGCGGCGGTGGCAAGGGCTTTGCCAAGATCGGTCCCGGCGTAGGGGAGCAGATCCGGAGACAGGGCGTCGAGCAAGGTCGCCAGTGCCGAGCGGTCCTCGGTCAGCGGAATCTGGCGCATGCCCCGCCCCGCAAAAGCGACCAGCCCGATGCGGCAGGGGCCCAGCGAGTCGATCAAACGGCGCAGATCGCGCCGCGCCAGACCCAACCTGTCGGGCGGCACGTCGCGGGCCAGCATGGAAAGGGAGGCGTCGACCACCAGCACGACATCGGCGCCCTTGGTGGGGGCGGGAACCAATCGGTCTCCCCATTGGGGGCGGGCCAATCCGACCAAGATGCAGGCGGCGGCCAGGACAGAAAGTGTCGCCTTGGCGATGTCGAGTGCCAGCGAGGAGCCCAACACGACGTGGGGAAGCAATCCCACATCGGCCAAAATCTTCCGGTCCCTTCGGCGCTTCCAGATCGCCAAGGCCAAAAGGCTGGCAAGGGCGGGAAGGCACCAGAGCCACACCAGTCGTTCAGGGGATCCCCAGTTCATGGCAGCCTCCGCAACCAGGTGTGTTCCAACATCCAGGCCAAAACCAAGGCGCCCAAGGCCAATGCGGCCCAGGCGGCGAACCGTTCATGGACTTCCCAATGGGTGTTGGTCGTGATTTTGGTGCGCTCCAGCTTGTCGATGGCGTCGTAGGCGTTTTGCAACGCGTCGCGATCCAAAGCGCGGAAAAACTTGCCATTGCCGATCCGGGCAACTTCCGTGAGTGCCTTGGCATCCATGTCCGACTGGATTTGGCCATGCTGGACGCTGCCGTCGTTCATCCGGAAATCCTGGGTGAAGACGCCTTCGGTTCCCAAACCGATCGTGTAGATCCGGATTCCCAACGAGGCAAGGGCCCTGGTAGCCGAAAGCGGATCAACGCTGCCCATGTTGTTTTGCCCGTCGGTCAACAACACGATGATCCGGCTTTTGGCATTCGATTTCTTCAAGCGGTTGCCGGCCATCAACAGGGCGTCGCCGATGGCGGTGCCATCGTCCAGTCCCTGGTTGGAGGTGGAATCCAACAGGTCGCGCAACACGTTGCGGTCGGTGGTCAACGGGCAGCGGGTCACGGGGCGCCCCGCGAAGGCGACCAAACCCATGCGGTCCCGGTCGCGACTCGAGATGAATTTGGCCATGATCTGTCGGGCGGCCTCTTCACGACTGGGCTTGACATCCTTGATCTGCATGGAGGTCGAGACGTCCATCAACAGAACGATGTCGACGCCGTTCACGGAATCCTCGCTCCAAGCCGTGCGCAAAATGGGGCGAGCCAGTCCGGCCAGCAACAGGCCAAGCGCCACAACCCTCAGCCACAAGGGAAGCGGAGACAAAATCCGTCGCAATCCCATGCGAGGCCGGAACCCGAGGGGCAGACCGGGGTGGCGCAGGCGCGGGGTCATCTTGCGCGTGAGCCAACCCGCAGCAGCGACCAGGGGCAAGGCAAGTAAAAACCAAAGGATCCAGGGCGAATCCCAGGTGGTGCCGATCATGGTTTCTCACCTCTCAAACGGTCTTGGACATCCAGGAGCACCAAGGCTTTCTCCAAAAGCTTCTCGGCATCTTGGGTGGCATCGGCGTAGCGCAACAGGTCGGCTTCCAACAAGAAGTCGCCGAGCACCACGCGTTCCACTTCAGGCCGGTGCTTGCCCGTCCAAGTCTTCCACTCAAAGGAAGTTGACTCGACAGATTCTGTCCAATTATGGAGTTTGCCGTGCACGTCGCGCAGAAGCTCGCCCACGGCAAAGGCCGTCTCGCGGGCGGGACGACCGGATCGTGCCTGAGCGGCCAATTCCTGGAGTTTTTCGCGGGCCACTTCGACCGGATCGCGGGGAGGAGGAGGTGGTGGTGGGGGAACTCGCGAGGCTTTCCAGGCCTGGTAGCGCTTCCATCCCCAAAGACCCAACAGCACGGCCGCCACCGAGCCACCGCCGATGCTCACGTAATCCCAAGGGAAGGGAACCTGGATCTTTTCCGGAGGCAACAGAGCGGCCGAAGCACTGTCGTTTCCGACCACCTTGGGACGGGCAAACCAAGCCGGGACAATTTCTGTCAATGTGTCGCCAGTGGGTGCTAGAGCCTTCACAGTGTCGTTGCCAAAAGATGCCGTGGACAGCGGCTGGAGTTGCCATTTGCCCAAGCGGGTCGAATCGGGAGCCACGAGCAAGCTGTCCGAGGCGACGGGGCCTTTGAGAACTTTGGAGCCCGCCGGAAGTTGCCAAGTGATGCTAAGTGTATCACCCAAAACGATGGAGTCGCGGGAGAGCTGGATCATGCGACCACACCCCCGTGGACCAGGGCGCGGGCGCGAACCAATTTGCGAACCGCCTCGACCGAATCAGTCCCGGTGCGCAAGCGCAGCAACGTGGCTCGAGACTTTTTGGCTTCGCGCTCCAAGGCCGATACCGTTTCCCCTTCGCGCAGGCCCAATGCATTTCGCAAGGTTTGGTCGGACACGTCCAATTCAAATTCCTGGCCCGTTTCGGCATCCAAAAAGGTCACCAGGCCTTTGCCCGGCAACGGATCGAATCCGGCGGGCTCGATGCGGACCAAGTTCACATCGTGGCCAATTCCCAGTCGTCGCAGGGCTTGGGCATAGCGGGACACGTCGTCGCGAAAATCCGAGACCACGAACACCACGGATCGGCGGCGCAACCGCCGGGCCAGCTGGTCGCAGGCCATGGCGAGATCGGTCCCTTTCGATTTGGGCTCGCGTTCCAAAATCTCGCGCAAAAGCCGGGACAAGGCTTGGGGGCCACGGGCCGGGGGCAACCAGGTTTCGACCTGGTCGGAAAAGGTCAAAAGGGCCAGGCTTTCCTGGGATCCGAAGCAAGAGAGGGCGAGCACGGCGCAAAATTCGGCGGCGGCTTCGCGGGACAATGCCCCACGACTGCCCGATAGGGTGCTTTCCGAAAGATCGAGAAGGAACGCGGCGGTGAGTTCGCGCTCTTCTTCAAATACTTTGACGAACGGTTCGTTGAGGCGCGCCGTGACGTTCCAATCGATCCCGCGCGGATC